>JAQYDI010000013.1 GCA_028724245.1 Lachnospiraceae bacterium | reverse complement strand
CTTCTCCCGAACCTTCCGAATAAGCCTCGTAAATACCAAAAAAGTCCATGGATACCTGTCTTTTTCATCTCTGAGCCTCATCTGATTTTCTGAGATATTCATAAGCAATGATTAATAAACTTTGTAACTGTTCAGAGCCAAGCAGATTTGCACAAAAAGTGCGACGAATGCTTGCATTCATGAGCACTTTTTCGTACAAATCTATTTGGCGGATACGCCAAACCGAGGAAACACACAGTGTTTTCGAGGTTGGCTCTGAACAGTTACTAAGCTCCTATATCGTTCCACATCATTAATCGTAATTAATAATATCACTTTTACTGCCATTTTTCAACATATTTAGTAGTTTTTTACATGTTTTTTGTCAAAAACTCACAATCTGATCTTGATTATGCGCTTTTCTCCCATGTACTGTTCGGAGCTTCATTACGCCTGAACAAATAAAAACTTCGCGGCAAAATGACCATGGTATCCTGTTAAGGGGGCCGTTGCAGATACGCCGGCACTTGCTTTTTCAAGCGTCAGCGCAGAAAAAGCTTAGTACCGCTGCGTATCGGCCCGAGCGGGAGCGCGCCCCCGTACAGGATACCATGGTCATTTTGCCTCACAACCTCTGTTGTTTCAGGCCGAAGTCTGAACAGTTACCTCTTCTTCAGTATCTCCAGATAGGTGGAAAATGCCGATGGTATAGCGTAGTTTTCCAGTATGTCTTCTTTCTTATAATACCGGAACTGTTCCCCCTTCTTTTTTCTGAGTGTGACATAGTAGGCTGTCATTCTCCATTCCACATGGGTGAAAATATGTCTGGATGGAGGCAGCGGCTCTGCTGAGAAAGAATTCTCACCGGCTTCGATCAGATACTGCGCCAGCTGCTCGCCGTTCAGCGTTCCTTCCACATTGGGAAATTCATAAAGATTGGCCAGCAGGCCGGTGGAAGGGCGTTTCCGGATGGCATACCCGTCTTCCCAGCGGATAAGCAGCACGGTCCGTTCCTCTATACGTCGCGGTTTCTTCGGTGCTTTGCAGGGAATGCTGTCTGTTTTGCCCTTTCGGTACGCCAGACAGATTCCCGAGGCGGGACATGCTTCACAGTGAGGGGTGCCGTTGGGGATGCAGACCGTGGCTCCCAGTTCCATCAGTGCCTGATTGAAATCGCCCGGTCTGTCCTGCGGCATAACTGTGAGAAAAAGTTCTTCCATCTTTTTCTTTGTTTTTGCCTGTCCGATATCCTCTTCCGAGGCCAGAATTCTGGCAGCCACCCGCAGTACATTGCCGTCTACTGCCGGTCTGGGAATACCGAAAGCAATGGAAGCAATGGCACCTGCGGTGTAGGAGCCGATTCCCGGAAACTTCAGCAGTCCGGCGTAATCGGCGGGCAGATTGCCGCCATACTGCATGACCGCCTGCTCTGCTGCCGCTTTCAGATTCCGGGCCCGGTTGTAATACCCAAGTCCCTGCCACAGCTTCATCAGTTCTTCCTCTTCTACCTGCGCCAGTGCCGGGATATCCGGCAGACGCTCCAGAAAACGGTTGTAATAGGGAATCACCGCCTCCACCCGGGTCTGCTGCAGCATGATTTCCGAGAGCCATACATGGTACGGCGTCGGTTCCTTTCTCCACGGAAGGTCGCGTTTGTTCCGGTCATACCAGAAAAGCAGCGGGTCTGCAAGCAGTTTCAGACGTTCTTCTTCAGTCAGACTGCCGCCCTCTCCTTCCACAGGCTTCATCCCGCTGTAAAGTTCCATACCCGATTGCTCCAACCCGCTCTCTGCTGCAGTCATTTTCTTTTCTGTCATATCTGAATTCTGATTTTCTTCCATTTCTGAATCCTGTCTTTTTGTCATATTCAGATCCTGCTGCATGCATCCTTCAGCCAGTCGGCTTCTTCTTTTTCCAGATAAGGAGAAAGTACCGTATATACTTTTTCATGGTACCGGTTCAGCCAGTCGATTTCATCGGGTGTCATCAGGGAAATGTCAATGGCTTCTTTATCGATAGGCGCCAGCGTGACCGTTTCAAACTCCAGAAAACGTCCGTATTCGTTATTGGCTGCTTCTTTACATATAACAAGGTTCTCGGTACGGATGCCGTATTCTCCTTCCAGATACATGCCGGGCTCATCGGAAGTCAGCATGCCGGGCTCAATCACTGCCTTCGCTCCGCCTCTGGCATTCCAGTGGATCCGCTGAGGGCCTTCGTGAACATTCAGCAGATAACCCACGCCATGGCCGGTGCCGTGATTGTAATCAAGACCATACTGCCACAGGGGACCTCTCGTCAGAATATCCATGCTGGCGCCGATACAGCCGTAAATAAAATGTGCCGATGCCAGGTCGATCATGCCTTTCAGTACCAGCGTATAATGCAGTTTCTGTTTTTCGGTAATGGGGCCCAATACGATGGTTCTTGTGATGTCGGTCGTTCCTTCCATATACTGTCCGCCGGAATCCACCAGCAGAAATCCTTCCGGTTTCAGTTCCGTATCGGTCTCCTCCGTTGCGGAATAATGGCACATGGCTGCATTGCTGCCGTAAGCCGATATGGTTTCGAAACTCAGATCAAGAAAACCTTCCTGCTCGGAGCGTTTTTTATCCAGATATGCTGCTGCGCTGAGCTCAGTCATGGGAATCTTTCCGATGTTCTGCTTCAGCCAGTACAGGAATTTGACCATGGCAACGCCGTCCTTCACATGGGCTTTCACGATATTTTCCTGCTCAACAGGATTCTTTACCGCTTTCATCACGGTTTCGGGATTCATCTGATCGATGACTTTTACCGTTTCAGGCAGTTTTGCATAAATAGCGCAGTTTACTCTGCTGCTCTCCAGCATCACTGTTTCTGATGCACCGATGGAAGCCGTGTAATTGTAAATGTCATTGTAGGGCTGAATGGTAATTCCCTGTGCTTCCAGTGCCTCTCTGACTTCCCGGTCAAGCGCTGCTTCCTGAACGAACAGAACCGCTTCCGTCATGGTCACTGCTGCATAGGACAGGGCAACGGGATTGCACTCCACATCGCCGCCTCTGATATTGAACAGCCATGCAATATCGTCCAGACTGGTCAGCAGATGCACCGTGGCACCGGCTTTTTTCATGCTCTCACGCACTTTTTCAATCTTATCTGCCGCTGTCATGCCGCTGTATTTTTCCGCATCAAGGATCCATACCTTCTCACAGGAAAGAGCCGGTCTGTCTTCCCATACCTTATCGCCCAGATCCTCCATCAGAGAAAAGCGGACATGCTTTTCTTCCAGCGCCTTTTTCAGTTCCAGATAATACTCCTGACCAACCGTTCTGCCGTCAAAACCGAGACAGCCGTTTTCAGGGAGCCTGTCTGCCAGAAATTCCGCAACGGTAGGAACATCCTTCTGTCCCATCTTATACAGGGTAATACCACTGCCCTCCAGCTGATGCGCCGCCTGCACAAAATAGCGGCCATCCGTCCACAGCCCGGCCTCTTCAGCCGTAACAACCAGCGTACCCGCCGAACCGGTAAACCCGGAAAGGAAGCTGCGCTGCTTAAAATAATCCCCGGGATATTCAGAATCGTGAAAATCCGAAGAATTCACCATCCACGCATCGACCCCCGCCTCTTTCATATATCCGCGGAGTTTTTCAATTGTCCATCTGCTCATAATATGATCTCCATTGTATTATTCTCATCCATGTCCCGCACCGGAACCGGATGGCTCAGTTCATTGAACACC
Organism: Lachnospiraceae bacterium; assembly: GCA_028724245.1. Classification (GTDB taxonomy): domain Bacteria; phylum Bacillota; class Clostridia; order Lachnospirales; family Lachnospiraceae; genus TWA4. The sequence goes on along the minus strand of JAQYDI010000013.1, from coordinate 18,914 downwards.
GCCATCATTCTATCACAAAAGGAACAAAAGTGAAACACTCCCGAATATTTTTCCGCCTGATGAGAAAACTGTATACTGTTCAGAGCTTCATTCTGCCTCACAGCTTCCTCTTTCAGGCAGAAATCTGGACAGTAACATATTACCACGTCTTGGAGGTTTATTATGGCGAAGCGTAGAAAGGATTTTGATTATGATAAGCTGACTCCTCAGGAGTTGATGCGGTTTGAGGTCGCACGGGAACTGGGGCTGGATGATAAAATTGTTGCAGGGGGCTGGGGTGCGCTTTCTGCTCAGGAGAGCGGGCGCATCGGCGGCATCATTGCCGGACGCAACCGCAAAAAAAGAGCAGCTCAGCTTCCTGAAAGAGATGAAGATACTAAACTGCCCTGATATTCTGTTATTGTGACATTCTATTGTTTTGATGTTCTGATAATTTGACTCTTTATTGTCCGGTTGTTTTTCTGTTCTGCCCTCTTTGTCTGCTCTGGCGGTTTCCGGCAGTTTTCTGTTTTTTTAAGCCTGACTGTTTCTCGGCTGTCATCCGGCTTTTTGCACCCGGCTGTTTTCCGGCTGCCTGTCGGTCTTTTTTTCCTGCCGTTTTCTTTTTTGCTACGGAGTAGCCGAATCTGCCGATTTTCTCTCCCAGGCCGAAGTATTCTCCGTGGGAGTATACGGCGAGCTTTGCCTGACTGAGGTCAAAGCGGCCTGTTTCATCCATGTATTTATCGTCTACGGTAACACCGGTGACTTCTCCCAGAAAGAGATCGTGGCTTCCCAGAGGGATGATCTGTACCACTTTGCACTCGATGTTGACGGGACTTTCGCTGATGCCGGGGGCTTTTACGGTTTTGGATTCCAGAGGTGTCAGTTTCATCTGGTCGAACTTGTCCACGTCACGGCCGGAACGGACGCCGCAGTAATCTGCTGCGTAAACCAGCTCCTCGTTCACCAGATTGACTACAAATTCACCTGTTTCCTTGATAATATCGTAAGAATAGCGTTCCGGGCGGATAGAGATGGAAACCATAGCCGGGGAAGAACAGGATGTGGATGTCCACGCTACGGTAATAATATTCGGTTTCTCATCTTTGCGGCCGCAGCTGACCATAACAGCCGGGACCGGATACAGCATATTGCCGGGTTTCCAGTATTGTTTACCCATTATTAGTTCCTCCTGATTACGCAAACAGATGCAGGACTCCGCACATGAATCCTGCATCTGCTATATCAATAGGCTGTGAATCCGCAAACATCAGACCTTCCGTTCCATACAAAACCCCATTACACAAATATCGATGATTGCCGAATGCCGGTTTCCGAAACCCGCACGCTATGTGCCTACCCATCACACACAGCTATTCAACGCACATGCAGATATACTATCTGTTCCATAATCTTATCTTCTGTCTGCTTTTACAACAATGCGCTTCAGATCAGACCCCCCATATTTGTCATCACTGAAATCATCACTGCTTTTCAACAACCATATCTTGGTATAAGAATATCATATTAAGTAAAAATTCTCAATAGTTTTTTTGTATTTTTTTGTGCACATAACACACTCTCTTGTATTTTTTTATTGACACATTCTATGCATTGTGCTAATTGTATCCTGTATTTTTAATCCAATTTTGTATTTCTACGTGAATTACCAGTTTTTATCAAATAAAAATTGTAAAATAGCCACAAAATGTGCATAATTTTCTTTACAATTTCGCCATTTATTTATATAATTACCGTATCTATGCAGCTGCCATGCCCCAGACTAACCAGCAGCCCGCTCCATTTGTCCGGGGCATACCAGAACAATCCGCTGCATTTTAAGGAGGCCATTATGGAAGATACAAAAAAGAAAAAGGACAGCGAAACAATGGATACTCCGGAAGAAAAAACAACGCCGGATCCCAACTGGGCGCACGATGCGCTGCAGGAACTGGAGGACTGGATTGAGTCTCAGGGGGTCTATATCCGCCAGTAATGATTTCCGGTGATGTTTTTCGTTATGAGGAAGCGAGGTAATTCCCATGGTTACACAAATCAAAACCATTTCCAGCAATACGTTCTATCCGTATTTTAATCTGGCTCTTGAGAAATATCTGTTTGACACAGTGGATGATCGTACCGTGATCCTCTATCTGTGGCAGAACGATAAGACCGTTGTATACGGCAGCAATCAGAACGTCTGGAAGGAAGTTCAGGTCAGCAAGCTGATCGATGACGGAGGCTTTCCTGTGCGCCGTCTTTCCGGCGGCGGAGCTGTTTTCCACGATAAAGGAAACCTGAATTTTACGTTCCTTACCAAAAAGGATAACTACAACGTGGATAAGCAGCTTCAGGTTATCATTGAGGCCTGCCGTCTCTTTGGTCTTACCGTGGAAAAGACAGGGCGCGGTGACCTGACCATTGAGGGGCGGAAGTTTTCAGACAGTGCATTTTACCGGTCGGGCGAACGCTGCTGTCATCATGGCACTCTGCTGGTCAATACAGATATTTCCATGATATCCAGATATCTGAATGCAGACCGCAGCAGACCGGAATCAAACGGTGTCCGTTCCGTTGAGCCGGACGTTGCAGATCTTGTTGATTTCTGCCCTTCTCTCGACATCGAAACCATGCGCCGGAAGCTGTTTGAAGCCTTTGAACATGTTTACGGACTGAAGCCGGTTCCCATGTCGGGTCAGGAACTGGAACCTGCTGTCATCGGTTCCTACGAAAAGATATTCAGCGATGACAACTGGCTTTTCGGAGGTCGGATCAAATATAAAAACCAGATCTGCAAACGGTTTGACTGGGGTGAGTTTGATCTGAATCTGAATGTGGACAATGGAACAATTGCGGCCGCCCAGCTGTATTCCGATGCCGATGACGAACATTTTATTGCATCTATCGGAGACAAGCTGGAAGGAATGGCTTATTCCTGTGAGGCGCTGACAGAACTGGTCAGATCCTGCTGTACCAGCCCTGAACACAATGCCATGGCAGAAGATATCTGCGGACTGCTGCTTGAAGCGATTTAACCGCTTGCCTGTTCAGAACGATCCGGCGGCAAATACCCCGTATTTCCAGAGCCGCCCATAACAGCTTTGAAAAATAAAGCGGAAAGAATAGCAGCAGGAAAAAGAGAAAAAAGTAAGAAAGAAAAAATGAGAAAGAAAAAAGTAAGAGAGAACAATTATGATTATCAGTAAGAAAGCTTTGAATTTTAAAAAACAGATCCGAAACCTGTCTTCCATACAGTCTCTGGTTCTGTGTGCATTTTTTGTAGCAATTTACATCGTTTTATATTTCTGCAACATTAAAATCACCAATGACATCCAGTTCCGTCCCGGTTATCTTGCAATTGCCGCAGCGGGTATGTACGGCGGTCCCATCATGGGCGCCTTAACAGGAGCCGTGGGAGATGTGCTCAGCATGCTGGTGACAGGCGGACAGGGAGAAGTCTTCTTCTTTGGTTTTACACTCAGCTATGCACTGATGGGCTTTTTCTTCGGTCTGGTACTGCACGGCGGCCCCATCACCGTTGTCCGCGGTATTGCAGCTGCGCTGGTGGAATTCCTTGTATCCGTTTTCCTGAATACATACTGGCTGATGATCATGTATTACAGCGGACAGAATTACATCGCACTGATGATTACGCGAATTCCCAAGTGCCTGATCATGCTGGTAATCAGCAGCATTGTACTTACCATCATCATGAAAGCGCTTTATACGGCGTTCAGCCGTGCACGCCTGCTGCCCGCATATGAATAGCCGGCAGAACGAAACAACCAAAGATATGAATACCTGAAAAATAACTAAGAATTTTTATAATTGGATAACATCTCCGGTCTGCAATCTGCAGCTCCACATAAAAATCCCACAGCCTTCAGTTTACGAAACTGCTGCTGTGGGATTTTTCATCGGAAATCATCTGCAGAAAGCATAAACATCTGCTTTCCGGCGTTTATTTTCCTGTAATTGCTTTCAGATTGCCGATGGAAATATCACCGGCTACCGCCAGGTCTTCCGCTTTGAATACGGAAGCGAAATTGTCGGAGAACAGAATCTGAGCGGAAGGCTGAAATTCTTCATCTCCTTCCCAGAAGATAAATATCATGGACAGGCCGTCCATAATTTCGAAGGAATAGGCCACATCGCCCATTTTCACGGGCTTTCCTCCCATCTGCTCCATACCTGCACGGAATTTATCCAGCTTAAAGCCGTATCCGAACTGCAGCCGGAAAATGCATCTTCCCTGAAACTGTCTGAAATACAGTTCTCCGTTGGGGATATCGCGGTAAGTCACATAATTGCCTGTGGACGGAACCATGCGGCACTCCACCAGAAAACGGAGCACAAATATCTTCGTCTTATGGAAATCCAGCAGGGAATGATAGGAAGTATCCTCCTCATCCTCTTTCCTGATTTCAAAATCGGGATAGCTGATAAAATATCCTTTATTCAGCACATGCAGATGGAACCCGTTGGTATCCGGGTTGTATTCGACCCCGGTTCTTTCTGCCATCTCAAAGGGATCCGCTGCCTTGTAAAGCTCCAGATAATGCTCGAGCGGCCTCATCTCCAGATTATCTTTTGCGTAGTCAAATTCTTTATTCTCCACTTTTATTACTCCTCGTCGTTATAATCTGCAGCCGGCCGGAATCAGGCCCTGCTGAAGGCCCGATCCCGTCAGCTGCGGGCTTTAATCTTCCATATTCTGTACGGAAGGGAACAGGTCTGCATCGGTATGCGGGATGAAGCATGCCGCTACAAAGGAATCCATGTATCCGGGATGGGTACTCAGTTCCAGATAGGTCATGCTGGATGCCAGCTCTGTTACCTTATCCTCTGCCTCATTGGACAGCAGCATTGCATAGGAACCTGCCAGTGAAGAGTTGCCGATATAATGGTATTTTTCCAGAGGAATGTCAGGCAGCATACCAATACGGACTGCATTCTTCATATTGATGCCGCTTCCGATACCGCCGGCAACATATACATTGTCAACGATGCTCATATCAAAGCCCAGCGACTCTACAAGCGTAATGATACCGGAATAAATTGCGCCTTTTGCACGGATAAAGCTGTCAATATCCACCTCGGTGATTTCCACATCCTTAACAGCGCCTGTATCTTCCTTAAATGCGATGATATAGCTCTTCATGCCGTCTTCATCCACTTTGACACGTCTGCCTTCCCGAACCAGCTGGCCCTTGGCATTGACGATACCGCAGCGGAACAGTTCCGCAATAATATCAATAATACCGGAACCGCACAGGCCGATGGGCTGCTGTCCTTCATCACCGATGATGGAAAGAGTCGGTTCCATGGTCTCTTTATCGATGGTAACCGCTTCAATGGCACCGTCCGTAGCACGCATACCGCAGCTGATATCGCCGCCCTCAAAAGCAGGACCTGCAGAACATGCACAGCTCATCAGGAAATCGGAATTACCGAAAACGATCTCACCATTGGTACCCAGGTCGATAAATACGGAAAATTCTTCGCTGTTCCAGATACCGCTGGCCAGTGTGCCGGCTGTGATATCGCCGCCCACATAGCTTCCGATATTCGGTGCGAAAATAATATCCGCATTGGGATTTACGATCAGATTCAGATCCTTGGCATAAATATTCTTCAGATGGAAGAAAGTGGGAATATAAGGTTCCATACGCAGCGGATCTGCATTAACACCCATGAACAGATGATTCATGGTAGAGTTGGATGCCAGACTCATGCGGTAGATCTGAACAGGCTTGATGCCTATGCTTCTGCACATATTGGCAATCATGGGATTTAATGTATCATCGATAATTGCTTTCTGCAGTTTCTTTACACCGCCCGGTTTGGTCTGCTCCACGATACGGTTGATAACATCTGCACCGTAACGGATCTGTCCGTTGCCCGCGGAACCCTTTGCCAGAATCTCCCCGGTCTGCATATCGATCAGTACGGAAGAAACCGTGGTGGTACCGATATCAATTGCCAGACCCACAATTCTGGGATTCTCGCCTGCCGGGTAAATGTCATAAACAAAGCATCTGCTGCCTGCCATCTTATAAATTGCTTTTACACTGAAATTTCCCTCTCTGAGCACATCAGGCAGTTTTTTAACAACCGTAAAAGGAAGAACCACTTTTTCTGCTCCTACTGCAGCTTCAATGGCCCATGTCAGTCTTTCGTTATCCGGCATGGTATCATCCAGAGAAGGTGCGTCCATGGTCAGCTCCACCATGGCCATATCGTTGGTCAGCGCAATACCGCTTCCTTCGATATCGGATTTGATCTTTTCAAAAATTGCCACTTCCTCCGGTGAGCTTAAATCAGCCACCTTCATGCGGCTCTTGTATGCGGATGCAATATCCGGTACTTCGATCACCAGATCTTCATCCAGAACCTTGCTGACGCAGGCCAGTCTCCACCCGGCAGCATATTCTTCTTCTGTGATATGCTGTGTTTTGGGAGAATCTACCGCTCCGGAAACCAGTTTTACTTTGCATTTACCACAGGTTGCATTGCCGGAACAGGGTGCATCGATTGCAACATTGGCATCTCTGGCAATATCCAGAAGACGGTCACCTTTGTTTGCATGAATCACCACATCCGGGCTTTCACTTATTTTAAATGTAATCTGTGCCATCGCTTTTCCTCCATTAAATATATAAATCAATTACATCAGTTCAGGCATGTTCAGTGCAGGATGACCTTTTTCGGTCAGGAATTCCAGTACTGCTTCCGAATCGGTTGCAATTGTTTCATCACAGATCATATCTGTGAAATTGTCGATACCGTATAATTCCTTAGCCGTCTTGTTCAGTCTGGGTGCTACATCATCCTTCAGTTCCTTCGGCATCCATACGATACGTTCAATGCCGCCTTCTGCTTTGATAAACTTCTTGGATGAAATGAAATGACGTCCATGTCCCATAAATCCGGGTGTCTGTACGCCGCCGCCGGTCATGGAAGCCAGTTCACCGAAGGTCATACCGGTAGGAGTCATACCCTTGAACTCACGGTTGCAGATAACAACACCGTTTGCTTCCGGCATAATACCGCAGATACATTCGAAGCATCCGCAGGAGGTCATGGGATCTTCCATGATGGAGTACAGAGTTACATGCTCCAGAGCACCGTGGCTTGCTTCGTTGACCATACGATCCGCATCCGGGTAAATACCCTTCACTTCATCAAGACAGCCTTCCTTGCTGATGATCTGGCAGGGGCCTGTCGGATCCAGTTCATTGGTTGCTTTTGCATCCAGCCATGATACAGCACCGCAGAGACCAAGTCTTTCAGGTGTTACTACGCAGCAGTGTGCCGGTGCAAATGACTGGCAGAGAATACAGGTATAGAATACATCAACGGTTTCATCGCTTAATGATTCCAGACGCTCATCTCTTGCAGCGTACTTGGGCATGGCAACCGTCTCCAGAATCTCTGCTGCCTTTTCCTTATCTGTATAGAAAGTAACCTGACACTTATCAACAACTGCATCGAAATCATTGATGATCATGTCGTACAGTACTTCCATGAAATCCTTCAGACGCAGACCTGATTCATAAGCTTCCTTGCTGATACGGATACGGAACTGATTTCTCTGGCCGGTGTGCATAACACCTTCCATATAGTTGTACCATGTATGTATCTTACGTTCGATTACGGATTCAAAATCTTCCTGCATCTTGTCGCCTGCAACTTCTACTACACAGGCAAGAGGCAGTTCTACCGGGCCTTCGCCCTCGATATCAGGACCGATCAGGGTTAATTTCTTATCTTCGATTTCATCTTTCTGCTTCATCAGAACGACTTCACAGGTGGTATTCTTGTGAGAGCTCATCTCAGCGTGCATATCGCTTTTACGGATGATCTCGCCTTCAAATGCAGCGGCAAATGCAACGGGAATCGGAATCTCTGTTACTTTGATCTTGATATTTCTCAATTCGAGAGATTTCTTAACTGTTTCATCGTGATCCAGTACAGATTCCAGTGCGCCGGGCACCTGATTCTCACCCAGATCAATATCAGCAACAACAGGGAAACCAAGTGCGATTGCACCTGCGCCTGCAGACACAACTACTTCATTAAGCGGTCCGAATGTATTCACAAATGCAGGAACTCTTTCTTTTGTATACTGCAGAAGAGAGGCCAGATTGCCGGGTTCGATGCCGCCGAAGATCAGAGCTGCACGGATTGCAACAGTTACAACATGGGTTACAGCCGTTACATCATGACCCAGAGGAATAACACGAAGTTCCAGACCGGTCTTAACGCCGCCGTCAAGAACCTGATCGATCACATCGCCGACCAGGAATGTCAGAATACCTTTGCTCTGGTAATCTTTAACAACCTTAACTGCTTCTGCCGGATCGTCCGCTTTACCCAGAACAACAGCAACACCTGGAATATCTCCTGTAACCAGAGGCACACCCAGAGAACGGATAATCGGATCGCTGACAAAACCGATTCCCTTTTCGTCCGCATAGGGATCAGGGTTGCCCACAAATTTCAAAGCCTCGATAATTTCAGCACCGACTGCTGTAGCCAGACCGGCATTCAACGCTTCCCCAAGATCTTCCTTGTTGCTGATCAGGCTTTTCATAACACCAACGCATGCAGGCAGATCACCCAGTGTGGTAACCTTAACGCCTGTAGCAGCATAGATTGTCGGCAGGAAATAGGCGGTATCTCCAAAAGAAATACTCTGATCTGCACCATATTTTTCAATTGCATCATTAACTGCGCCTTCTGTAAGACCTGCGACTGCATTTGATCCTGCATAAATCAAATCTGTCAAAACACTCATCTTTGTTCTCCTTTACTTTTCTTCTTATAGTACGGCCTTGCAACGTACGGATCTGTTCAACACGGCAATTATTCGAACTAACACAAGGCTTATGGTATTATATTAGCACATATCAGACAAAAAATCATCTGTTTTTTGTTAAAAATACAACAATATGCTTGGCTTTGAACAGTAACAAAAAATGAGCAGGAAATTCCCTTTCAGAAATTCCCCACTCATATCATTCAATTATTATTCAGTAATTTATCAGAGCACTGCTCCTGAAAATCCGAATTACAGATCCAGGTAAGAATCTGCGTACATATATCTGTCTTTCAGGATATCGCAGGATTTGATCATATCCATCATGTTCTTATCGTTAGGATTGATAATAGCAGATGTCAGACCCTGTGACATAGCCATAGCGATCATAGCGCAGTCCATCTTGGTTCTTAATTCCTTAGGCATACCGTTGGATACGTTTGACAGACCACCGGTAGAATTCAGACCGTTCTCTGTGAAGAACTTGATAGCATCAAAGATCTGCTGCTGTTTGTCCTGCATACCTTTAGCAACCAGGAACAGAGGATCCATCCACATATCTGTAGGTTCCATACCGAGCATCAGACCATGCTCCAGCAGATCCATACAGAAGCCCTGGATTTCTTCAACTGATCCGGGAACAGCGCCTGCTGAACACAGACAGATACAAGCTGCGCCGTTAGCTGCTGCAAGGTCAAGATATTCTCTTCTGTCACCAGCATCTGCTGAGTTAACCAGAGGTTTACCGTTAACATCGTTGTAAACAGAGATACCAGCTTCGATAGCTTTCTTGTTGGCTGTATCAAGTGCAAGTGCAACATTATCGCATTCGCTCTGGATTAACTGTACTGCCCATTTCATTAATTCGGGGCCATTGCTTTCAGCAGGTCCGATATTAACATCAATGTATGTAGCGCCAGCTGCGATCTGTTCTTTTGCTCTCTTTAAGATCGGTTCAGGATCCATTTCGTCCATAGCTTTACGGATAACAGGGGAAATGCAGTGAATTCTTTCACCAATAACTACAAATCTTGACATATTCTAGTCTCCTTTTATCTATTATTAACTGCCATCTTACCAAATGACAGTCTCATGCAAAAATGAAGATCATTTTTACACCGGGCAGGTGGAAGAGTCTCCGCCTGCCCATTATAAATTGCGATAATTACAAATTACGAGCTACGCAATTAAAATCAGGAAAATTCGGATTAAGCGTAATCTTTCATGAACTTAACGATCTGAACTGCTTCACGGGTACCAACTACTACGTTCCAGTCAGGCAGTTTAGCGTCTAATTCACCCTTCAGGATAGCTACTTTACCGGGGATGATCAGAGTTCTGTTCTTGATCTTGTCTTCGATACCTTCTTCAGCGATGAATTTAGCGATGGTACCAGCTGATAACTTGCCGGCAGCCCATGCTGTCAGTACGGACATACCGCCTGCATCAGAGATCAGCAGGTTACAAGGTACGCCTGAACGCTCCAGTTCGCCTGATACTACGAAGTATGTCAGAGCGAAGTCAACTGTTGTTACACATACGCTGTTCTCGTCAGCACCGTTCAGAGGGTAGATACCAGGAGCTACCTTCATGGGCTTCTGAGGATCGGTGTAGATGTTCTGTCTTAACGGATACAGAGCCAGTGCCTGAGCATAGGTCATGTCTTCCATGATGATGATGGAGCCGTATTTCAGAGTGAATACAGCAGCCAGAGCAGCCTGTAATGTCAGGTCGCCAGGTGCCAGTTCAGCAAGGTTAACGATTGAAGGATAACCAGCTGTTCTGTTTTCATCTTTCAGAGCTGCACGACGAAGCTGTACAGCTTTGCTGAATGCATCTTTAACAGAAACGCTGCCGCAGTCGAATACCAGATTCTTGTTGCCTGCTTTTTCAAGTGCAGCAAGAGTATCGTATAATGCATCGATTGTATCGCCTGTTACGCCAAGTGTAACGCCTGCTTCTGTAGCAACAGCGTTCATAGCTTCCCAGTTTTCAGGGTTAGCGCCGTTCAGGATCGGTTTTGCATCTTTTGTTACAGCCAGAGCAGCTTTTGCAGCATCAGGGCAAGCACATTCCAGAATCAGAGTTCTGCCAAGGCCGGCAGCCTTCTGAGCCAGTGCAGCGTAAGCTTCGGGAGCTTCGCCTGTGAACTTAACGTTAACCATTTCTACGTACATTCTCTCGCCGATACGTTCGTAATCAACAGCGGGAATAGCAGCCAGTTTTTCATCTGCATTGGCAGCAGTAACAGTTACAGCAAACAGGTTCTTGCTTACCAGAGTTTTCTCGTGTCTGAACAGAACGGTTTCACCACCCAGAGTCAGTTCTGCATCGCCGGCGCCAACTTTGATAGTCTTCATGGGCGGAGCGGTTGCTTCGGATAACTGAGCCAGAGCTTCATCAGACATCTCGGGACATTTATCAATTGTTACGGCACCGGATGCAACTTTCATAGAGAAAGCCATACATGTCGGTGATCCACATTTCTTACAGTTTTTCTTAGGTGTTAATTTAAAAATCTGAATACCAGTTAATGCCATAGTTTTTTATCTCCTTCCGCACAATTACATTAATTCATCGATCATTTTCTTAATTGTTGCTACAGATGCAGGATGCTTTAAAATAACAGCATTAGAACCGGATGCCAGATCAGCAGCAGCAGTTACAACTTCCATATTGATTGCTCTTGCATCTCTTGAACCCCATTCAGGAGCATCAGCTTCGGAAGACAGTGTTTCTTTAACACCATATGTCTCGGATGCTACAGGAGTTACAATCGGAACCTGAAGCATGTTATCGTTCTGAGCCAGTGCAGCAGCTTTGATTCTGTCCAGAGTAGAAGCAACATATTCATAACCATAACCTGCAGTAGCAGTACCGGTATGCATAACTGTATCTTCAACCGGAATACCCAGCTGGGAGATCAGTACGTTCAGCTGTTTAGCAAGGTTGATATCTACAGCTGATTCAGCAGCTACTTTGTGATGATATGCCTGAATACCGGACATAGCAACACTCTTGTATGTACCTTCTTTTGCGGACATGATCAGAACGTTCTTGCCTTCAGCTACTTCAGCAGCCTTAACAAGCAGTTCGTTGTCTTTTTCGTCATTACCTGTACCGATGATTGCCAGAGGAGCATCAATTGCTTCAACAACAGCTTTAACTGTTTCACAGCATGATTCAACAGAAGCGTCATCACCGTTGGGATCTGCGCTTTCCAGAGAAAGAGCTACAAAGTCAGCGCCGGGCATTTCAGCAGCTTTTTTAGCGATGTCAGCGATTGTTTCGCATCCAGCGTAGTATGCTGCAACACCTTCAACTTCATCCTGCAGACCTTTGTCTGAAATCATAACACCAACTTTGGGAGCATTAGCGATCTCACCATCGAAAGTATAGAAAGGAAGAACGTTCTCTCCTCCTAACTTAATGGCCTTTTCGCCGCAGCCGATTTCTACTTCTTTGATAGCAGCTTTAAATTTTCCTGATTTTCCATTAAACGGCATCCTAATTGCCTCCTTTTCATAATATCCGGCTGCAGACAGGAGCCCTAATCTGTCTGCAGCCTTGTTTATCCCAGTGCGCACGGGCTCTGTTGTTAATAATTTATCATACATTGACAAATATTGCAATACCTTTTGTTAAAATAATCAAAAATTATGCAATTTGTTGTGTCGTCCGTACAATACCGGGGTGTGGTTCAATATATAATTACATCAAAGGTTCCAGACCAAGTACCGGATGACCCTTTTCAGTTAAAAATGCCATTAAAGCTTCGGGATCTTCTTCACAAACTGTTTCGTCTGCGATCATATCTGTGAAGTTGTCGATACCGTACAGTTCTTTTGCACTCTTGTCGATCTTATCACGCAGCTGATCCTTCAGATCCTTGGGCAGCCATACGATTCTCTGGATACCGCCTTCAGCCTTCATGAACTTCTTGGAAGCGATGAAGCTCTTGCCGTGTCCCATGAAACCGGGTGTCTGAACACCGCCGCCGGTCATGGAAGCCAGATCTGCGAAGGTCATACCTAAAGGTGTGTAGCCTACATGTTCACGGTTAACGATAACAACGCCGTTTGAGAAAGGTTCGATACCGCAGATACATTCGAAACATCCGCAGGAAGTCATGGGATCCTGCATGATGGAGTACAGGGTTACTCTTTCCAGAGCGCCGCGGCTGTACTTGTTAACTGCTTCGTTGATTTCTTCATAAGCACCGATTTCTTCATCAATGCAGCCGCCCTTGCCGATGATCTGGCATGCGCCGGTAGGATCCAGCTCGTTGGTAGCTTTTGCATCCAGCCATGAAACGGCACCGCAGAGACCAAGTCTTTCAGGTGTTACTACACATACGTGTGAAGGGGAGAATGCCTGGCAAAGTACGCAGCTGTAGTAAACATCTACGCTTTCATCTGTCAGTGATTCAAGTCTTTCGTCACGTTTTGCATATGCAGCCTGAGCCCAGTCAGCTCTGTGCTGTTTTACAAGGTCATGATCGGTAATGATCTTAACCTGACATTTATCAACAACACCTGCGTATTCGCTCTTAACTTTTGCATATAATACTTCACCGAAATGTTTAGCGCGGAAACCTGCAGCAAATGCATCTTTGCTTACACGGATACGGATCAGGTCACGCTGACCGGTATGCATGATACCTTCCAGACAGTTGATGAAGTTGTGGAATTTACGTTCAAATACGGGTTCGAAGTCTGTCTGCATGTTCTTGCCGGCAACTTCTACTACGCATGCCAGAGACTGCATGGAGCCTTCTTCCATCTCATCGATTTCAGGTCCGATAACTTCGATCTTGTGGTCTTCTACTTCTGATAAAGGCAGAGTACGTACAAGTTCGAATGCGTTTTCATTAACGTCGGCACCGTTGAAGTCAACCTGAGTCTGTTTTCTACGGATGATTTCACCTTCGAACGCAGGAGCGTAGGATACAGGGATATCCATCTGTACGATCTTGATCTTGATATCTCTTGCTTCCAGAGAGGTGGGATCAAATTTGGTTGTATCCTTCTGGATGATCAGGGACTTGGGAATATTCCAGATGTTCTCTTCCTGGTTTGTGATTACAGGGAAACCTAACTGGATAGCACCTGCACCACAAGCTACTGTCTGGTCATCAACAGGTTCAAATGCATTAACAAATGCATGCACACGTTTCATGGTGTATTCCCACATACCATCCCAGTCACCGGGCTGGATAGCACCGAAGATCAGAGCTGCTCTTAAAGCTACGGATACTACATGGATTACGCTTGACAGATCATAGCCGCAGGGGATGATACGGATCTTGAAGTTCATCTCCAGATTCTGTGCTACACACTGATCGATGATACCGCCAACCATGAATACCATGATACCTTTACCCTGATAGCCTTTAACCAGAGCTTTTGCTTCTTCTTCTGAAGGAGCTGCACCGATGATAACAGCTACACCGGGGATATCATCTACTACCAGAGGAAGACCGATCTCACGGATCTCAGCATCGGTCAGATGTCCGATGATGGGAGCTTCGTAAGGGTTGCCTTCGATATATTTGCAGACTTCGATTAATTCACAGCAGAGAGCAGATGCAACACCTGATGTAAATACGTCTTTAACACGGGGCTGTCTGGTCATCAGATCTTTGATCTTTCCTTCCAGAATTGCTTTTGCTTCGCCTAATGTACCGATCTTGTCACCTAACATTGCATAGATGCAGGGAAGGCTGTAAGCGGTATGTCCGAAATCTACTGCCTGATCTTCGCCATATTTTGCGATGGCGTTATTAACTGCTTCTGTTGCCTGATCATACCACTGATCAGCACCGCTGAATACTCTAGAAATTAATGTCACGATATTACCTCCAATATTGAATGTTGGTTACTTTTCTAAACGTTCTTTGATTGCACGAACTTCCTGAATCGCAGTCTCGCTGAAATCGTAAGGTGACTTTCCTTTTCTGTCCGCATCAATCACATCTGTATTGTAATGGATGAAACCCAACAGATCATCGGCAGGAATTCTGGCTTTGATAAAGTCTTCGTCTTCTTTATCTCTGACCTTGTTCGCAACGACACGAACCTTCTTAATGCCGAGATCGGTTGCCAGACGCTTTACATTCTTATATGTCTGAATGCTCCGCGCACCGGGCTCGATGACTACCACGAACTGTTCCATGTTCTCAGCGGTTCCCCTGCCGAGATGTTCCAGTCCGGCTTCCATATCCATGATCACCACATCATCGCTTTTCAGCATCAGATGGGAGATCAGTCTTTTCAGAACGACATGTTCCGGGCAGACACAGCCGCCGCCGGCCACGTCAACCGTACCCATTACGAGAAGTTTTACTCCATTGCGGGTTTTGGCAAACATCTCCGGAATATCATCCACTTTGGGATTGAGTTTGAAGAATTTGCCGGCCCCTGATGCGCCAGTCCTTTCTTTGGCCAGATCAGCCATCTTGGAGATGGGAGTGATTGCATCCAGCTCTTCTTCCGAAAAACCGAGTGCAAGGCCCAGATTCGCATCGGGGTCCACATCTGCTGCCAGGACGCTTTTGCCTTCTTCGGCGTATAATCTGGCTAAAATTGCGGAAAATGTCGTTTTGCCAACTCCGCCCTTTCCAGTAACTGCAACTTTCATAATTCAGGACCTCTTTGTTTCAAAATTATAGTATATGTCAGATAATTAGATACCTAATGCAGCTCTCTTTTCTTCGATTCTTTCGATCATCAGGTCGCCTAATTTTTCAATATCTGTTTCAAATGTATATGCAGCGCCAACCCAGTCTCTGATACCGTTGGTCAGTAATTCAGTAACTTCTGAAGAACCGTAAACGTAAGGTACAACGCCCAGGAATGTATCGATACCTGTTGCAACTACATAGTTACCGATGGATACAGCCTTTTCAGACATCCATTCAGGAGCACAACCAACTACAGGCAGCTGAGGTGTATCAATACCCCACTGTGCAGCAACATCGCAAACCAGATTCATCATACGGGAAATATCTACGCAGGAGCCCATATGTAATACAGGAGGGATATCTGCCAGAGTACATACTCTCTTCAGACCATCGCCGCAGATTTCATTAGCGTCTTTGCTCATCAGACCGTATTTAGCAGCAGCCTGTGCGGAGCATCCTGATAATACAAGGATAATATCGTTCTTTAACAGCTTCTTCATCAGATCAATATGACCGTGGTCAGAACGAACCTTGGGGTTGTTGCAGCCAACCATAGCTACAGCACCACGAAGAACGCCGGATGTGATACAGTCGATCAGAGGCTGATATGTACCGGTTTCGTCAACCTGAGAGTTGGTAACGGTATCCAGCTGCTTGATGATTGCTTCGCAGGAGTAACCAACAGTAGCTTTTCTCTTCATATCGGGAATGTAAACTGCTTCCTGATCTCTGTTCTTGAAGTTTTCAACTGCCATCTTAACGATGTTGTAAGCGTTTTCAGCAGCTGTTTCAGCTTCGAACTTGATGAAATCGGAGTCAGGCATTCTTGCTGTATCGGAAGTTGTGATGAACTTGGTGTGGAAACATTTGCTCAGAGGGCCTAATGCAGGGAAGATACACTGTACGTCTACTACAACTGCTTCAACAGCACCTGTCAGTACGCAGTTTTCCTGCTGCAGGAAGTTACCTGCCATAGGAATACCATGACGCATAGCTACTTCGTTGGAAGTACAGCATACACCGGCAATGTTGATACCCTTAGCGCCAACTTCGTGAGCCAGAGCAACCAGTTCTTTGTCTTCAGCATATTCAACGATCATTTCAGACAGTGACGGATCATGTCCATGAACGATGATGTTTACGTAATCTTTCTTCAGTACACCCAGGTTGGCTTCTGTATCGATCGGCATGGGAGTACCAAACATAATATCAGAGAACTGTGTACCTGTCATGGAACCGCCCCAGCCATCGGACAGACCGCAGCGCAGGGACTGACGGATCAGTGCTTCAGGTAATGAGGAACATCCCATATGAGTCATATGCAGAGCTTTGGAAACTTCACGGTCAACTGCACGGGGTGCGATTTCCTGTTCGATCCATACTTTCTGTCTTTCAGGAGTAGCATCCTTGATCCAGTTCTGGTAACCGAATACTTTACCATATTCTTCCAGACCTGCCAGAGCTACGTCATGAGCTACATCGTAAATGTCTCTGCCTTCTGTTTCAATACCCCATCTTGTAGCGATGGAGATCAGTTTTGCTTCATCTTTAACATGGTAAGCGCCATCTCTGGATGCGCAGTACAGAGTGTGAGCGATTTCACGGCCGTGATCGGAATGAGTTGCGGAACCGCCTGCTGTAAATCTCAGATAATTTCTGCCTACGATACCGTGAGCATCACATCCGCAGATACCTCTGGGAGCTTTCTTTGTGATACGGCAGGGACCCATGGAACAGATACGGCAGCAAACACCGTCTTCACCAAATTTACAGTGAGGGGTCTGCTGTTTTACTCTCATCTGCCATGTACTTGCGCCTTTTTTCTCTGCAATCGCCAACAGTTTGTCATATTCGGCTTCTAATTCGTCATGTGTGTAAATTAAACCATTTGCTTCCATTCAATACTCCTTTTTTTCATAAAATGGTCAGTTAATAGTTACTGAAAGAAATCAGAATCCCAGTTTTTTCATGATCTCGTTAACGGCGAGACGAACCGGGTTGTCCTCAGCCACCTTTGAAGTGGGTTTGCCGTCGCTGTCATACTGATAAATGGTTTCATCCTGGGGAATGACACCGATCAGATCGAGTTTCTGGTTTGCGATTTCTTCCTTGATTCCGTCGTTTAACACACCACCGGGTGCACGGTTCACGATAAGTTTGACAGTCTTCGGATTGAGTTTCATCTCCTCTACCATCCTTGAAACCCGTCCGACTGCCTGAATCCCTCTTCTGGAGCAGTCACTTACGAGAAGCAGTGTATCCATCCGGGGAAGTGTACCCCTGCTGATGTGCTCAAGGCCGGCCTCATTATCAACAACTACATATCTGTAGTTCTCAACCTGTTTTACAATCTGTGCTCTGAGCAGGTCATTGACAAAACAATAGCATCCTGTACCCTGTCCGCGTCCCATGACCATAAGATCATAGTCATCTTCTTCCACTACACCTTCATTCATGATCTTCATGTTCATGTAGTCCTGCTTGGACATCCCCGGAGGGATCGGGCTCTTTAACTGAAGTTCCGCATTGGCCACCTCTTCTCTGATATCTCCAAGGGTTGCCTGAACCTCAACACCAAGGACTTCATTCAGATTGGAATTGGCATCCGCATCAACTGCAAGTACGGGGCCTTTGTTCTGTCTGCAAAGATAGTCTATGATTAAACCGCATGTAGTGGTCTTGCCAGTTCCACCTTTGCCTGCTACAGCAATTACATGTCCCATGGCGTAAAACCTCCTTTCTTTCATATACGGATTGAAATCCGCATGTTCAGCAGTTAATCAGCTGATAAAATGATAATTGTGTTTCTGTTCTGCCCGTTCCGTAAGTCCTATCCCCTGTGGGGGGATACGGTAAGGCAAAAAATAAATAAGCGAACCTGCGCTCTGTTAATAATTTATCATATAATGAATCTTTTTTCAACGAAAATTTGCACATAAAGAGATTATTTTTTTGTGCATACTTCATACTTTTCCGGCTTTTACAGAAAAAACCTTTGAAAATCGGCATATTTCGCGTCTTTTTTCTGTATTAGATAATTCCTACAAGTTATTTTTGCAATCAATGCGGATGAATTTAATTTTTGTAATTTTCATACATGGGTTTTATCGCATTTTTCCGGTTATTTTCATTCAAAATGATATATTTTTATCATTTTATTATTCATTATCATCAAAATTATCATATCAGGCTGCTGCGGCTTATATGTTTTCTACAAATTGTTGTTCCCTGCCGGTCAGCAGTTACCACATATTGTTGAAGCCAGCTTTCATTCTGCCCGATGTTTTATTTATAACTATAATTGAGCAAATACTGAAAATTGCACAAAGCTATCCCACCAGTTTTAGTACATCTTCCAAAGACATTCCATTGTGAATGGATTGATATAAGGCTGTTACCTGTTCTTCCCGGATTTTTCTTTGGAAGTAC
>JAQYDI010000012.1 GCA_028724245.1 Lachnospiraceae bacterium | reverse complement strand
CTCTAAATCGGAGGTCAACTGTGCATGAAGCACCTCACCCTCCACGGTATAGGTTCCATGCCAGCCCTCTGCTCCGATGAACCAGCTCATCTGTCCGTCGCTTCGGATCTCCATACTGGCACCCCATTCTCCATAACCGGGGAATAGATCCAGGGAATCCCCAAAGGCGGTAAGGTCATTCTTTTCCTCACCAGTTTTATCGAAATATAAATTCCCGTTTCCTGCATAAACCGGTCATTTCTGGATATACTCTTAACATACACCCGAGAAAAGAAATACTTATCCTCCCCCTTTAAAAACGCCCCGCGGATATAGTCCGCGGGGCGTCTCTCATGGCTGCCGTTTCCGGCGCTGCCTATTGATTTTTTTCCTGTTTTTCAGGTTTGTTTTTTTCAGTCTTGTCTTCTTCATACAGATCATCTTTTCCGCTTCCCTTTACCAGTTTAACGGTCATAAGGAATACCCATGACATAACCGGTACAAAGAAGGTGCAGTATAAAGATGCATGAAACATCTGCTCTGCCAGAGGGCTGTCAATGATACTGCATACCAATGTCACAACATACATACCCACCAGCAGAATAATGGCAATCCATGCGATGATCTGCCGGAATGTCACTTTCCGGCGTTTTTCTCCCTGATAGGACGACATCTCATCCATGTCATTTCCCGGCTTTTTACCGGATTTCAGATCAGACATTGATTTCTGCCTTTACGCCAAGGATTTCCTGATTCGCATCCAGAACGGGCTGGATCACCTCTGCAAGGAATTCCTCCACCTGTTCTTTGGCGCGTCCCGTATAACGGGAAGGTTCCATGGACTTCTGCAGGTCTTCCAGATTCAGGCCGAAGGAAGGATCTGCAGCGATCAGCTCCAGAAGGTTGTTGTCGAGACCTTTTTCCTTTACATTGCGGCCTGCTTCCATGGACAGGGTACGGATCTTTTCATGCAGTTCCTGACGGTCGCCGCCTGCTTTTACGGCATCCATCATGATATTTTCCGTTGCCATGAAGGGCAGCTCTGCCATCAGATGTTTGCGGATTACCTTATCATAAACCACCAGACCGTCTACTACATTCAGGTACAGATCCAGGATACCATCCACAGCCAGGAATGCTTCCGGAATGCTGATTCTCTTGTTGGCAGAGTCATCCAGCGTACGTTCAAACCACTGGGTAGAAGCCACCAGCATGGGATTCATCATATCAGCCATTACGTAGTTGGCAAGGGATGCCATACGTTCGCAGCGCATGGGATTTCTCTTGTATGCCATGGCCGAAGAACCGATCTGATTCTTTTCAAATGGTTCTTCCACTTCTTTCAGGTGCTGCAGAAGACGGATATCATTGGAAAACTTGTGTGCACTCTGGGCAATGCCTGCCAGAACACTTACCACGCGGCTGTCCACTTTTCTGGAGTATGTCTGGCCGGAAACGGGATAACATCCTGCAAATCCCATCTTCTGGGCAATCTTCTGATCCAACTGTTTAATCTTTTCATGATCTCCGTTAAACAGTTCCATAAAGCTTGCCTGTGTACCGGTGGTACCTTTGGAACCCAGCAGACGCAGACTGTCGATGAGATATTCCAGATCGTCCAGATCCAGTTTCAGTTCCATCATCCAGAGTGTTGCACGTTTGCCGACTGTAGTGGGCTGTGCGGGCTGGAAATGGGTAAATGCCAGTGTGGGCAGATCCTTATACTGATCCGCAAATTTAGCCAGCTCTGCCAGCACGTTCACCAGTTTCTTCTTAACCAGCTGCAGTGCTTCCGACATAATGATGATATCTGTATTATCGCCTACATAACAGGAAGTTGCACCCAGATGGATAATTCCTTTGGCTTTGGGGCACTGTACGCCGTATGCGTACACATGAGACATGACGTCATGACGCACCAGTCTCTCTCTTTCTCTTGCCACATCATAATTGATGTCATCCATATGTTCCTTTAACTCATCGATCTGTTCCTGTGTAATGCTGTCCAGTCCCAGTTCATATTCGGATTCTGCCAGTGCGACCCATAATCTTCTCCAGGTACGGAACTTTTTGTCCTGGGAAAATATATACTGCATTTCTTTACTTGCATAACGTTCTGAAAGCGGACTTGTATATCTGTCTGTCATTCTTTATAATCCTTTCCGGCTTACACTTATTTTTCGTAACTGAACAGTTACTATTTTTCAAATTCGCCTCTGATATCTTCTTTCGGTGGTTCAATGGGATAATCTCCTGAGAAACATGCCGTACAGATGGGAAGGCCTTCCGACAATTCACTCAGACGGTTCATATCCAGATAAGCAAGGCTGTCTGCTCCGATGATCTCCCTGATTTCCTCAACAGTGCGTCCATGAGCGATCAACTGTGTTTCTGAGGGTACATCTGTTCCAAAATAGCAGGGATGTAAAAACGGCGGCGACGAAATACGTACATGCACTTCCGTTGCACCTGCCTCACGAAGCATATTGACGATCTGTCCGCATGTAGTACCGCGGACAATGGAGTCATCGATCATAACGATGCGTTTGCCCTCAACTGCTTCTTTCAGTACGTTGAGTTTTACATGAACACTGCTCTCTCTCGTACTCTGAGAAGGCTTGATAAAGGTACGGCCGATATAACTGTTCTTGACAAACGCCATACCATAGGGAATACCGGAAGCAATGGAGTAGCCCAATGCCGCTGCATTGCCGGATTCGGGAACGCCTACGATCAGGTCTGCTTCAACCGGTGAATCCTCATAGAGAATCCTGCCTGCTGTCAGACGTGAATTGTATACGCTTACGCCGTCCAGTCTGGAATCGGGTCTGGCAAAATAAATGTATTCAAATACGCATCTTGCCTGCTTCTCTTTGCTGATACACATGGAAGTGTTGGAATGAATGTTGCCGTGTTTGTCGATGGTAACAATCTCACCGGGCTCCACATCACGGATGTACTCGGCTCCGATGGTATCAAGCGCGCAGGTTTCGGAAGTCATAATGTAAGTATTATCTCTTTTTCCGATCACAAGGGGGCGGAAACCGAAGGGGTCACGGCAGCCGATCAGCTTTCTGGGGCTCATAACCACCAGAGAGTAGGCACCTTCCATCTTCTTCATTGCATTCACAATAGCAGCCTCTACGGTACCTGTTTTTGCCCGCTCTCTGGCAATCATGTAGGCAATGATTTCCGAGTCGATGGTTGTCTGGAAAATCGCACCGTTTTTCGCCAGCTTTTCACGAAGCTTGGGGGTGTTGACCAGATTGCCGTTATGCGCCATGGCCATGGTTCCCTTCATGTAGTTGATAACCAGCGGCTGTGCATTCTCTCTGGTGGAATTGCCGGCCGTTGAGTACCGTACATGTCCCACACCCAGATTACCAACCTTCAATGCTTCCAGATCTTCCTTGTTAAATGCTTCATTGACAAGGCCCATCTCCCTTTTTGAAAAAACCTTATTGGGTCCAAAAGTGTCTGTTACCGCAATACCGCAGCTCTCCTGTCCGCGGTGCTGCAAAGCCAGCAGGCCATAATAAATACTTCTGGCCACGCTTCCTCCGTCCAGATCGTAGATACCAAAGACACCGCACTCTTCATGAAGTGCATCTTCCTGGGGAGTTACCATACCGTTTTCATACAGATTCATCTGTTTTCCTCTTTTCAATGGTCTATGAATCCGGGCGGTCTATCCTGATATTCCGCCGGATATTCACTAATTAGTCATGGATTACTGAATCCTGCTTCAAAAGTCCGCGCACAGCGCACACTTTCATGTGCATTATAATACAGGGTATCTGAAAAAACAATACCTTTTATTTACTGTTCAGACTTCGGCCTGAAAAGGATAAGGATGTGAGGCAGAAGTCTGAACAATAACATCCATCAGTTGACAATTGGTGTAAAGCGTGCTATCATTTCTACATATTATGAAGTAGAGGTTGCGTGTGTTATCAGTACGCTGTCCGACGGTGCAGTATCGGTTGACGAAACGGAAAGGGACACATGCCGAAGGCTGGAATATTGCTGCAGATTTCAGTCTGGGCGTATGGATAAGATCCATGCGACTGTCACGTAAGTGGAGAGCTACCCATAAGTCCTATGTATTACTATGCTGACACAGGAGTTACTCGCCGCTGCGATTAACTCTTTTTTTATGACCGTTCAGGGGCAAATAGATTTGTACAAAAAAGTGCCTGGCTCTGAACAGTTACATCTTATTCTTATCAGGAGGATATATTATGTCAATATTTACAGGTGCAGGCGTAGCAGTGATCACGCCCATGAATGAAGACTTAAGTGTTAATTACGAAGAACTGGCAAAAATTCTGGATGATCAGATTGCGAAAAAAACCGATGCCATCATCATCTGCGGTACCACCGGTGAATCTTCTACTTTAACCATGGAAGAACATGCCGATGTGATCCGTTTTGCCTGCAAACATGTCAATAAACGGGTTCCTGTAATCGCAGGTACC
Organism: Lachnospiraceae bacterium; assembly: GCA_028724245.1. GTDB lineage: Bacteria > Bacillota > Clostridia > Lachnospirales > Lachnospiraceae > TWA4. The sequence goes on along the minus strand of JAQYDI010000012.1, from coordinate 11,815 downwards.
GGTTCCAACTGCACACAGACCGCCATCAAGCTGTCTCAGGATGCAGAAAAAGACGGTGCAGATGCACTTCTGATCGTTACCCCCTATTACAACAAAGCAACACAGAAGGGTCTGATTGCGCATTATACCCAGATTGCGCAGTCTGTATCTCTTCCTATTATCATGTACAACGTACCCAGCAGAACCGGATGCAACATCCTGCCTGCAACTGCTGTTGAGCTGGCAAAGAATGTTCCCAATATTGTTGCCATCAAGGAAGCTTCCGGCAATATTTCCCAGATCATGGATCTTGCTATGATGGCAGATGGATGCATTGACATCTATTCCGGCAATGATGACCAGATCCTGCCTCTCCTTGCAGCAGGCGGAAAGGGTGTTATCTCCGTATTATCCAACGTAGCTCCCACTCAGACACACGATATCTGTGCGAAATTCTTTGAAGGCGACGTGGAAGGATCAAGAAAACTGCAGCTGGAAGCCCTGCCCCTGATCCATGCACTGTTCAGCGAAGTAAACCCCATCCCCGTAAAGGAAGCCATGAACATGATGGGCTGGAACGCAGGTCCCTGCCGTATGCCCCTTTCTCCTATGGATGAAGCCAATAAGGAAAAACTGGCTGCAGCCATGAGAAATTACGGACTTCTGAAATAACTGCTGGATGATGTTGCTGTAAGGCTGGCTCTGAACAGCAGCAATACGATACAAGGAGACTTAATTATGACACGGATTATCATGCATGGATGCAACGGCCACATGGGCCAGGTTATTTCCGATATTATCGCACAGGATCCGGAATGCGTCATGGCAGCCGGTATTGACATCAACCCGGATGCCGTTTCCAATCCCTATCCCGTATTTACATCACTGAAGGACTGCGACGTGGAGGCAGATGTTGTCATCGACTTTTCCACAGCAAAGGCAGTTGACGGACTGCTGGAAGCATGTCTGGCAAAGAAGCTTCCTCTGGTTCTCTGCACCACAGGACTTTCTCCCGAACAGCTGGCCAAAACCGAAGCAGCCAGCAAAGAAATTCCGGTACTTCGTTCCGCCAACATGTCTCTCGGCGTGAACACCATTATGAAGCTGGTCGCTGCAGCTGCCACAGTACTGGCCAATGCCGGATTTGATATGGAAATCGTAGAAAAACACCACAACAAGAAGCTGGACGCTCCCAGCGGCACTGCACTCGCACTGGCAGACGCCATGAACGAAGTCCTGAACAACGAATATACCTACAAATACGACCGCTCACAGGAACGCGCAAAACGCTCCGACAAAGAAATCGGCATCAGCGCAGTCCGCGGCGGCACCATCGTAGGCGAACACGAAGTCTTCTTCTGCGGCCAGGACGAGGTCGTAGAAATCAAACACACCGCCTACTCCAAAGCCATCTTCGGCAAAGGCGCCGTACAGGCAGCCAAATACCTTGCCGGTCAAACCCCCGGCTACTACAACATGAGCAACGTAATCGGCTAAGAGGGATCATACAAATCCACTCACGCCATGGCAGAAGCCAAATCGCACCAGCCGCACTTGCCCCAACTAACAACACAAAAACCAACTCACATACGCCCCACTCCCATGTAATTTTAGTGCCGTCCATCAGCCGCATGGGGCAAGGGCGCTGCAAAACACAGGCCGGGTGATGATGACAACTCCTGCAGCGGACATTTCCAGTCCGCGTAAGGAGTGCGTCATCATCACCCGGCCGTCGCATTCATCCCCTTCCCCATCCGCTGCCCCGGACACACAAAATTCACACTAACATACCACTTTGAACACAATTCCATCACAGAAACCCTATATCCTATTCTCTGTAAAATAGTCGTAACTATTCAGAGGCAGTTTTCCGCATCTGCTTAATCTGCTCATTCTGAATCATAACAATTACAGGAGGTTACTATGATAGAGGTAAAGAACCTTACAAAAAGATACGATGATCATCTGGCCGTGGATCATCTGAACTTTACCATGGAAGAAGGCCGTATTTACGGTTTTCTGGGACCGAACGGCGCCGGAAAATCCACTACCATGAATATGATCACCGGTTATCTTGCTCCCACCGAGGGCAGCGTAACCATCAACGGCTTCGATATTCTGGAGGATCCGGAAGAAGCCCGCAAATGCATCGGCTACCTGCCGGAGCTGCCGCCGCTTTACATGGATATGACAGTTCTTGAGTACCTGAAATTTGCCGCCGGCCTGAAAAAAATCCCGAAAAAAGATACAGAAGAAGCCATCAGCGAAGCACTGGATTTTTCCGGTACTGCCGATGTGAAAGACCGTCTGATCCGCAATCTTTCAAAGGGCTACAGACAGCGTGTCGGACTGGCGCAGGCTATTCTGGGATTTCCCGATATCATTATCCTTGACGAACCCACTGTCGGTCTCGATCCCATTCAGATGATTGAAATGCGTGATACCATCCGCAGTCTGGCAAAGGGTCATACCGTACTGCTCAGCTCCCATATCCTGTCGGAGGTAAGTGCGATCTGCGATCACATCATGATCATTTCCCATGGCAAAATGGTTGCCAGCGATACACCTGAAGGTCTTTCTGCCATGATGGAGGGAAGCAATACCCTGAAGTTCTCCGTCAAAGATCCCTCCGGTAAACTGAATCAGGTTCTGTCCCGTCTGGAACAGGTGGAACATTATACGGTTTCCGATCCTGATGAAAGCCAGCTGGTATCCGCCGAAATCGAATACCCCAAAAATACGGAAATCCGGGACGATCTGTTCTTTGCTCTCTGTGATGCCGGACTTCCCGTCTACTCCATGGAAGCAACCAGCCGTTCTCTGGAGGACATTTTCATCGAACTGACCGAATCGGAAAAAGAGCTGGAGGAAAACAGCAAAAAAACAGAAGATGCCGGTAAAAAGCATTTCTGGAAACATCATAAACAGGAAGAACAGGAAGAGGAGGACTGATATCCATGTTTGCTATCTATAAACGTGAACTGCAGAGTTATTTCAACTCCGTCATCGGTTATCTGGTAATGGCAGCCATGCTGCTGTTTATCGGGATCTACTATATATTCATCAATCTGACCTACGGGTATGCATCTTTTGCACCGACGCTGGGAAGTGTCAATTTTATCTTTATCATTGTCATTCCCATTCTGACCATGCGCAGTATGTCGGAGGAACGTAAAAATAAAACCGATCAGCTGCTGCTGACCTCACCGGTATCGGTTTCTTCCATCGTTGCAGGCAAATACCTGTCCATGGTTTCCGTATTCGGTCTCGTCTGCGTGATCAGCTGTATCTTTCCCCTGCTTCTGAAAAATATGGGATCCTCTAAAATGCTGGTTTCCTACTCCATGCTTCTGGCATTTTTCCTGTTTGGATGCGCAGCCATTGCCATCGGACTTTTCATCTCTGCTCTGACAGAAAATCAGATTCTGGCATGCGTCGGTACGGTTGCCGTCCTGCTGATTCTGGAACTGATGCAGAGCATCAGCACCCTGATTCCCGATACGGCTGTGGGCTCCTTTGTGGGACTGATCTTCATCGTTCTCATTGCCGCCTACATCGTCATGTGCATAACCAACAACTGGATCATCGCCGGTACCGGCGGCCTGATCGGATGTGCGGTTCTGACCATCCTGTTTCTGGTAAAACAGTCCCTGTTTGAAGGACTGCTGCCCGGCTTTTTAAACAGTCTCTGTCTCTCCTCTCACCTTGATAATTTTGTCAGTGAGATTTTTGATATACCGGCCATTATTTTCTATCTCAGCATCATCGCAGTCTTCCTTTTTTTAACGATTCAGGCTGTCGAAAAACGCAGATGGAGCCGTTAGGAGGAGGACAGAATCATGAAATGGAATAAAATCAAAAACTATGTTTCTTCACTGTTTAAGACAAATAATTCCCATCACGGTTCCTACAGCGCCGTACTTTCCTGTATCGTGATCGCATTGGCTGTTATTGTGAATATGGCTGCAAATGCCCTGCCTTCCACCGTGAAAAATATCGACATCAGCGGAAGCCAGGTGTATACATTGAGCGACCAGACAAAGAAGATTGTTGAAGGACTTGAGGATGACGTAACCATCTACACACTGTTTGAAGATAATTACACGGACGACACACTGATGCAGCTGCTGAACCGCTATAAGGATCTTTCTGATCACATCAAGGTGGAAAATGTGGATCCTGTTTCCAATCCCACTTTTGCATCAAATTACGATGCCGAGAGCCTTCAGAGCGGCAGCGTCATTGTAGAAAGCAGCAAGCGCTACAAAACCATCAGCAGCTCGGAAATCTACGAAACCAGCTATGCTTCCGACTACAGCACGACCCAGAGCTTTGACGGAGAAGGTGAAATCACATCTGCCATCGATTACGTAACCTCCTCCACTCTTCCCGTACTGTATTACACCACGGGACACGACGAAACCACGCTCTCCGATACCGCCGAAACAGCGCTTACCAAGAGCAATTACGATATGAAGAGCCTGTCCCTTCTGACAGAAGGATCCATTCCTGATGACTGCGGCGTACTGATGATCCTGGCTCCTCAATCCGATTTTTCCTCTGACGAGGCCGATCTGGTCATCCAGTATCTGGAAAACGGCGGCCGCGCACTGATCTTCACTTCCTACACGGAGACAAAATTAACTGAATTCGAGCGGATTCTGGAAAACTACGGCATGAAGACATCTGATGGTATCGTTTTCGAAGGAGACAGCAGCTCCTACTATCAGAGTCCCATGTATATTTTCCCGCAATATGGAAGTCATGACATCACATCTGATGCCTTATCTTCCGATACGCCGGCGCTGATCATTCAGGCTTCAGCCATCGGACAGACAGATGTCCGCAGCTCCGTTTCCCTGACTCCTCTGCTGACCACCTCCGATTCTTCCTATGAGAAGGTACCGGAAAACGGCCAGTTCCAGACAGCGGAAAAGGAAAAGAATGATACCGACGGACCTTTCACGCTGGCCATGCTGGCAGAGGAAACAACCTCGGACGATCAGAACACACAGCTGGTTGTATTTTCCACCCCCTATCTGGTGGAGGAATCTTTTGTATCCCGCTACAACATCAGCAATGTGGATCTGCTTGTGAATTCCATCGGCTATATGTGCGAACATGAAAGTTCCGTAACCATCGAAGCAAAATCCATGACAACCGAAACCATTACCCCCAGCGCCGCAGCAGTCAGCTTCCAGGCTCTGTTCTTTGTCATCCTGCTGCCTGCCGTTCTTCTGATCACCGGTATTGTCATCTGGGTAAAGAGAAGAAAGAAATAGGGCAAGAAAGAAATAGGAGAACAAAATAAATGAAACGAAAAAAACAGAGACGTTTACTGCTGATCCTGCTGGTTCTGCTTCTCGCTCTCTGCGTCGGTTACTTTTTCCTGCTCCGCTATAATAAAGAGCAGGAAAACAGTGAAACCGAAGAAACAGACGCCTCCATCAGCATTTATCCGGAAGATTTCGACAGCAGTGCCATTTCTTCCATCAGCTATCAGTATGACGGTACTGCACTGGCATTCTCTCTGCAGAGCGACGGAGAAACCTGGCAGTATGACGATAATAAGAATTTTCCGCTGAATCAGAGCTCTCTGTCGGGCATGAACAGCCAGCTGCAGTCTCTGACCGCTTCCCGCAAAATCAAAGACAATCTGGATGATCTGGCAGATTACGGACTGGATCAGCCTTCCAATGCGGTAACTGCAAAGGACAGTGACGGAACGGAATGTACCATCTATTTCGGAAATACCAATGATTCAGCCGGTGTCACCTACGTTTACACGGACGCGGATCAGAATATTTATACCATTGACTCGGGGGTTGCGGATTATTTTTCCCATCCGCTGCTGGATATGATCGTAGAGGATGAGCTCCCGCTGCCCGATTCCACTGCCGTATATAAAAATATGACCATCGAACGGGGCAAAAGCACACTGACCTTCCAATATAAGGAAAACGGTGATACCGATCTGGATTATCTGAAACGCTGCGCCTGGTTTGGAGATATTGACGGAGACCGTTTCGCCATGGACGATACGGCTGTATCAGAACTGACCGATGCCCTTGACAGTCTGTCCACCTCAGGCTGCGCTGCCTATGATATTTCAGAGGATGAAATGTCCGTCTACGGTCTCGATGATCCCACCGCTGTGATTACGGTAAATTACACGCAGACAGAAACGGTGGAAGCTGAAACGACAGAAGATGAAACATCAGAAAACGAAAGTTCGGAAATATCCGGCACAAAAGACAGCAATGACGATGCAGAAAGTGAAACGGAAACCGAAGAGGCTACCGAAGAAGAGACAGAAACACAGACTGTAAAGGTTCCGTATAAGCTGACATTGAAGATCGGCAAAGCAGTCGGCGATTACTATTACGTAACGTGGAACGATCTTTCTCAGGTTTACCTGATGAGTGCTTCTTCTCTGGAGACTTTCCTGAATTGTGACAAGTCAACACTTGCATACATGGAACCGTTCCATTTCACAGTAAATGATCTGGAAGAAATGACCATCACCTGTGACGGCCGGACCTATCAGTATCAGATCAAACAAACCACAGAAGAAGTGGAATCCACCGACGAGGACGGCAATACCACCACGGAGGAACAGGAAGTAACAAAATACACCCTTAACGGTGATGAAATTGATTCCGGCGATTTCACCAATATGCTGGGAACCATTCAGAATGCAGCAGCAGAAAAGCTTTATCCCGAAGATGCAAAAGATAACAGTTCCTCTGCTCCCTCCGGCGGCGATTCCGTCACGATTCAGGTGAAATTCAGCCGTTCCGAACGCAGCGAAGTCACACTGGTACTTACACCTTATGACAGCAGCTACTACGCTTTATACGTGGACGGCACGCCTGCTTACCTGATGAATAAAATGGATATTGCAGGATTTATAAAGGCACTGCCGACGGAAGAAGAATAAAAAGTTAGAGACAAACTGAAAAACGGGTGATTCAGGAAGCGGCCGGACTGCCTGCCCGCTTCCTGATCATCCGCTTTCATTTTAAAAAGACTTCCTGTTTAATGCCCCAGCTTGCTGACTGAAACTTCATATGCGACCCGTTTTTCACTTTGGTTTTCTCCTGTATTTTTCGTATATTCCCGTGACTGCACTCTTCCCCAGAGTTCAATATTGCTGCCTACTTCAAAGCCCGCCGCATAACGGGCGTTCCGTCCCCATGCAATACAGGGTATGTAATCGGATTTTCCGTAGGAACGGTTTACCGCCACCAGAAGATCGGTAATTTCCCGTCCCAGAGGTGTCTTCCGGTAACCGGGTGTTTTACAGATATAGCCGTTGAGATAAATCTGATTTGTTTTCGTATAATCCGTAAACTCATCGATAAATTCGATTTCCCTCACAAAAACAGATAAAATCAGGCGGTTTTTTGATCCTTCATGATAATTATAGGAGCGGAACTGTCCATTGATCTCCACGGTCTGACCAACGTAATCCTGTGTGACATCAATCAGACGTTCCGAAATCATTAACGGCACCATATCGACCTGATCGCTGAGCCGGTTGACTCTCAGGCAGGTCATGTAGAAGCCTTCTCCGTAAACCTCATGGCTGTAGGTAAATCCTTCAGCTATTTTACCGATCATGCTGACTCTGTTATTTTCAATCATTTTGTCCGGCATTGTATGTCCTCCTTAATTCTCTGAATATCCACAACTCTATCCCATTGTATTCCGCGGCAGAATGAGATATGCCTGCCGGCGGATGTCTTTGTCAGACTTTACTTTTTTCCGGCTCTATACTAAAATAGAACCTGTTACAGAAAGGATACCATATTATGAATACTGTTGATATTATCGTCCCCTGCTATAATGAAGCAGCTGGACTTGATTTGTTCTACCTAAGAACGATGGAATCCATCGAAGAATTACAAAACCGCGGATATGAATTTCGTTTTATTTTTGTAAATGACGGAAGTAAAGATGACACACTGCAGGTTATGATCCGTCTGTCCGCACAGCATCCACGCATCAGCTACCTCTCATTTTCCAGAAATTTCGGAAAAGAGGCTGCCATGTACGCCGGACTGCAGGCATCTACCGGAGACTATGTCATCATTATGGATGCGGATCTGCAGCATCCGCCGGAACTGATCCCGCAGATGGCCGCTTCTCTGGAAGCCGGTCATGACTGCTGCGCCGCCATGCGCACCAACCGCAAAGGAGAGTCTCCCATCAGAAGCTTCTTCTCCCGGCTTTTTTACCGCATCAGCAACCGGCTGACCAATGTGAAGCTGGCCTACGGAGCCGTCGACTACCGCATGATGACACGGCAGATGGTAGATTCCATCCTTGAGCTGTGCGAAGTGGAACGATTTTCCAAAGGTATTTTTGCATGGGTTGGTTTTGACACGGAATGGATCCCCTATGAGAATGTGGAAAGGGCCGCGGGTACCAGCAAATGGAGTTTCAAAAGTCTTTCCCGCTACGCCATTGACGGAATCACTTCTTTTTCCGTGGTTCCTCTGCGGATTCTGTCCGTTATCGGCGGAGTGATCTCTCTGGCTGCATTTGTTTATATCATCATTACGCTGGTTCAAACACTGCTTTACGGAATCAATGTTCCCGGTTACGTAACGACGCTGTGCGCAGTTCTGTTTCTGGGAGGCCTAATCGAATTGTCTATCGGAGTCGTAGGGGAATATGTAGCCCATATTTACATGGAAAGCAAGCACCGACCTATCTACCTTCTGAAGGAAAAATGCATCAATACGTCCGATGAGCCTGTAAAAGACCAGCCTGTAAAAAGGGAAGATGATTCAAAAAAATAAATTAACTGTTCATAGCCAGCCTCGAAAACACTGTGTGTTTCCCCGGTGTGGCATATCCGCCAAATAGAAAGGAGTCGCTCCATTGAATTTTTATAAAAACCTGCGCCGAAAACTGAGATCCGATGATTCTCTCATCCTGCTTCTGGCCTTTTTTCTCCCGGTTCTGGCCATGCTGTGTATCTTTGCCGGCAATCAGATCTATCCATTCGGGGACAACAGTTTCCTGCGGACAGACCTCTACCACCAGTACGCACCGTTTTTTGCGGAATTTGCCCGCAAACTGAAAGAAGGCGGCAGCCTGCTTTACACCTGGGATATCGGTATGGGGACCAATTTTATTTCCCTGATCGGATATTATCTTTCCAGCATATTCAACTGGCTGATCGTCTTCTGTACCGAGGAACATGTCATCGAATTTGTCAGCTATCTTGTCATTATTAAGATGGGACTGGCAGGGCTGACATTTGCCGTCCTGCTGCGGAAAAAGGGAAAACATGCAGATTTCAAAATTCCATTTTTCTCTCTTTTCTATGCCATGTCCGGCTATCTGGCTGCCTACAGCTGGAATGTTATGTGGCTGGACTGCATCTGGCTGGCGCCGCTGATTCTTCTGGGCATTGAGCAGCTGGTATATGAAAAAAAGCATCTGCTGTATATCGTAACACTGGCCATGGCAATTATTTCCAATTATTATATTGCCATTATGCTCTGCATATTCTGTGTGCTGTATTTCCTGATGCAGCTGCCGGGAATCTCCTGCTCTGATGCAAAGGAAAGTTCCTGCCCCGGTGCAGAGGAAAGTTCCGTTCCTGACGCCGGCTGCTGCAGTGTGAAGGAATTTTCCGGCTCTGATGCTGACTGCGGTGGAGATGCTCTACCGGCGAAGGCTTCCGGTTTACGAATGTACCGAATGAAACAGCTTGCAGCTGTCTGCCTGCGTTTTGCCGTCAGCTCCCTCACAGCAGGTGCCTTATCAGCAATCATCCTTCTTCCGGAAATCAAAGCGCTGGGACTTACGGCTTCCAGCGACATCAATTTCCCTACCGAATGGAACTCCTATTTTTCCATTCTGGAAATGCTCGCCCGCCATCTGATGAATGTGGCCACCGAATGCGGCCTTGACCACTGGCCCAATATTTACTGCGGAATCGGCATTCTGATCTGTCTGCCACTCTATTATCTGAGCAAAAATATACGCACCCACGAGAAGATTACAAAAACGGCGCTGATTTTTTTCATGCTGTTCAGCTTCTCGGTCAATGTACCCAATTTTATCTGGCATGGCTTCCATTATCCCAACAGCCTGCCCTGCAGACAGTCTTTCCTGTATATCGCCATCCTTCTGATCATGTGTTATGAAGGAATTCAGGAGCTGGACCGCATTACTTCCACAACCGCAGGACTTGTATTTGCTGGCGGAGCTGCCTTTATCATCATCTGTCAGGCAACCATGACAGACGATGCTTTTTCATTTGAAGGATACTGGCTGAGTCTCGCCTTTCTGGGCATTTATACCGTCATTCTGCTGGCCTATATCAAAAGAAAAATCGCCCGGGAAGCGCTGTTCATCATTCTGATGGTCGCTGTCGCTGCAGAAGCCACCATCAACATGGCCGCCACCAGCGTCACCACTGTCAGCCGGAGCGAATATCTGAACTACACCGACAGCTATCAGGAATTGATTGAACGTATAGAAACCAGTGATGACGGATTCTATCGATTCGAAAAAACAGCGAGGAAAACCAAAAATGACGGTGCCTTTGTCGGATACCCTTCCATTTCCACATTTTCCAGCGTCTCCTACGGCGCTGTATCGGATTTCTATGAGCGTCTGGGAATGGAAAGTTCCATGAATGCCTACAGCAACAACGGCATTACACCGCTGATGAATTCCCTGCTGGATGTAAAATACATTCTCGCCACCACGCCACAGCAGGAATCCCAGTTGATGACCCTGTGCGAGCAGAACGAAGAATGTTATATCTATGAAAATCTGTACACCCTTTCCGCAGGCTATATGCTGCCGAAAGGATTTAATCTGGATTGGGACACTTCCATAGGAAGCGCCATTGATCTGCAGAATGATTTCAGTTTACTGAACGGAGGCGACCAGCTTTTCTATCAGATTTACGACTGCAATGAATACGGTACAGGCATGGACATCTCCGTCAGCGAACCGTGTCATGTATTTGTACAGCTTGACAACAGCTCCATTGAAAACGTGGACGCCGATATCAGCGGTGATGTAAAAAGCTTTACCCACACCAACCGCGGATTCCTGCTGGATCTGGGCTACTGTTCACCGGAAGATACCATTTCCCTGAGCACGGAGGACGATGCCACCTTCCAGGCAACCGCCTATTACCTGAATGAAAACGCACTGATCAGCCTGATCAAAGACCTGCAGGAAGAACAGCTTCAGGTCACCAAACACACGGACACGCTTCTGGAAGGCACCATAGACGTGGAAGAAGACGGACTTTTCTTCCTCTCCATCCCCTATGACCCGGGCTGGACCCTGTACGTGGACGGCAAAGAAACAGAATATTATGCGTTTCAGGATGCATTCATCAGCTGTGATCTGGAAAAAGGAGAACATGAAATCCGCCTCACCTACATGCCCGACGGACTGATCCCCGGCGCTGTCATCAGCATCTGCACACTGATCGGACTGATTGGATATGAGATGTGGAGCAGAAAAAGAAAACAGAGAAGACAGGAAAGGGACGGAATGGATGTGATGGCAGAAACGAACACAAAATCAGAAGACAGGATGGATGTGGCGGTAGAAGAAACCGATCTGTAATCCATAACCTGTAATTTATAAACAGAATAGCAGCCGTGCATGCGGCCTCTCCCGGGATACGGGAGGGCGGTATGCACGGCTGCTTTGATAATCAATCACTCTCCAATCTTCCTTTACATTTTATTCCATTCCTGCCAACCGGAATTTTTAACAGCCGTTATGAATACAGCTCTGATTTCCGCATTTGGTATAAAAACTTCCCGTTTAAAACAATCATATCCCA
>JAQYDI010000011.1 GCA_028724245.1 Lachnospiraceae bacterium | reverse complement strand
AAAGGAGCTGAAGGGGCAGAACGGATGCCGGATCTACATAGTAGATGAAGAGGGAAACGAGAAAAAGGAGATTGCAAACAGGGAAGTGCAGAACGGGGAGAATGTACGTCTGACAATTGACTCGGAGGTTCAGAAGGATCTATATGAGCAATTTAAAGAGGATGAAAGCTGTTCTGTCGCCATGAATCCCCGTACCGGGGAGGTTCTGGCGCTGGTCAGCACCCCTTCTTATGATAACAATGATTTTATTCTGGGTATGTCAAATGAAAAGTGGACGCAGTTGAATGAGGATGAAAGTCAGCCCCTGTATAACCGGTTCCGCCAGATCTGGTGTCCCGGTTCTACTTTTAAGCCTGTGATCGGCGCCATCGGACTGGACAGCGGTACGCTGGATCCGGAGAAGGATTATGGAAATGAAGGTCTGAGCTGGCAGAAGGACAGCAGCTGGGGCTCCTATTTTGTCACGACGCTCCATGCATACGAACCGGTGACTCTGGAAAATGCCCTGATTTATTCCGATAATATTTATTTTGCAAAAGCAGCGTTGAATATCGGTGCGGATACGCTGGAGAACTACCTGAAGAAGCTGGGCTTCGGCGGGGAACTTCCTTTTGATATTACCATGACCGCATCACAATATTCCAATTCCGACCACATAGACAGTGAGATCCAGCTGGCAGACAGCGGATACGGTCAGGGACAGATTCTTGTCAATCCGCTGCATCTGGCTTCGATTTATACGGCTTTCTGCAACGATGGAAATATGCTGAAACCGTACCTTGTTTACAAAGAGGATCCGGCGGGAGAGTATCTGGTGGAAGGCGCTTTTTCAGCAGAAGCAGCCGGTACGGTGCTGGAAGGCATGAAAAAAGTGGTAAATGACCCCAATGGAACCGGTTACGGCAGCAGCCGTATTGCCAGAAGGGAAGACGTGATGCTGGCGGGAAAAACAGGAACTGCCGAACTGAAAACCACCAAAGAGGAAGATGGCAGGGAACTGGGCTGGTTTGCCGTCATGACTGCTGATCCTGAGGAAGAAAATCCGATCCTTCTGGTGAATATGATTGAAGATGTGAAGGAAAAAGGCGGCAGCAGTTATGTGGTAGGAAAGGACAGCGAGGTTCTTTCCGGCTGGTTTACAAGATGGGCTCAATAACTGCCCGGAAGTACCCATCCAGCTCCTGAGGAGTTTGCTTCCGATGTCCCTTGAGCCACCACTGAACCATTTCCACAAAGCTGCCCGAGATATGATTGATGAGAAATTCATCGGGAAGATCGGTGCGGCTGCGGCGGCCGGATTCATCCTGCTGATTCAGAAGCTGCACCCGGACCAGTTCATTCAGGCTGTCCTTGAAGTAGCGGAGAAAGATTTCGCTGCTTTCACAGGACAGCAGTCCCAGAATATTGCTGTCATTTTCCTGAAGATGCTGCAGAAGGTGGCAGAAAACAGATTCCGGTGCACGGCCGTCGGAGTAAAGTCCGTGGGTGTGGGTGCAGTCCATGGCGCTGTTTACAATATGACCGAACAGTTCGCTGCACAGTTCTTTCAGCAGGTCATCCTTTGTTTCAAAATGGGCGTAGAAGGTGCTGCGCCCGATATCCGCTCTGTTAATAATCTCCTGCACGGTAATATTATTGTAGCTTTTCTCACCCAGCAGGGCGGTGAATGACTGAAAAATAGCTTTTCTTGTTTTCTGCTGTCGTCTGTCCATGTGTCAGCCTCCCGTTATTGTATTTTGAAATTTCATTTCCATATTCTGCATTTGGACAAAAATGCCCGAATGTTCCGTAACTTACATTCTCCTGTATCTGATTCTTGTTTTTTACTGCAGATTCCGTACAATAAAATATATTAACTGTTCAGAGCCAGGCAGATTTGCACAAAAAGTGCGACGAATGCTTGCATTCATGAGCACTTTTTCGTACAAATCTATTTGGCGGATACGCCATACCGAGGAAACACACCGTGTTTTCGAGGTTGCTCTGAACAATTGCCAGATGCCGAACAGAATGTTTGATAACAGATATATTGTACGTTAAGGCAGACATTGTGTCAAGGTGGAAATGAGGTGCAGCGTATGTTAAAAAAGATCAATGATTTTCTTGCAGGTGTTCCCATGACGGCGGTGGGAGGTATTTTTCTTGTACTTAGTTTTGTTCTGCCCCGGGCCGGGGTGGTGCTGCCGGTGGATCCGGCATGGGTTACGGTGGTGATCAGCGGGATCCCGCTTCTGTATCTGGCGGTATGGCGCATTATCCATAACCCGGGGATCAGCAAAATCTCCTCTGCACTGCTGATTACCATTGCCATGTTTGCGGCTATTGCCATCGGTGATCTGTTTGCAGCCGGGGAAGTGGTTTTTATCATGGCAATCGGCGCCATTCTGGAAGATATGACCACGGAACGGGCCAGAAAGGGCCTGAAGAAATTGATCAGTCTGGCGCCGGTGCAGGGAAGAAGGCTGGACAATGGCCGGGAGAAAATGATTCCCGTACAGGAGATCAGATCAGGGGATCTTCTGCGTATTCTGCCGGGGGAAACCGTTCCTGCGGATGGCGTGATCGTCAAAGGGGAAACCTCCGTGGATCAGTCTATTATGACCGGGGAATCTCTGCCGGTGGATAAAAGCGTGGGAGAAGAGGTGTTCTGCGGTACCATCAACCGTTTCGGATCGGTAGATATCCGGGCGACGAAGGTGGGGCAGGACAGCTCTCTGCAGAAGCTGATCCGCATGGTACAGGAGGCGGAGGAGAAGAAGGCTCCCATGGCCAGAATTGCGGATAAGGCTGCCAGTATTCTGGTGCCTGTAGCGCTGTTCATTGCCGTGGCTGCCGGTCTGGTTACCGGCAATATTGTCCGCGCTGTTACGGTGCTGGTGGTTTTCTGCCCCTGCGCGCTGGTGCTGGCAACGCCAACGGCCATTATGGCGGCCATCGGGCAGGCCACGAAACATGGGGTTATCATTAAATCAGGGGAAGCACTGGAGAAAATGGGCAGGGTGGATACTATTGCTTTTGATAAAACCGGTACGCTGACAAAAGGCTGTCTGGAGGTCAGCGATATCCTGCCTTCTGACAGCGGAATAGATGAAAAGGAACTTCTCAGGCTGACTGCTTCCGCGGAATCCCGCAGTGAGCATCCGCTGGGCAAAGCCATTACAGCCTGCGCGGAAAAACGATCTGTGAAACCTGTGGAACCGGAAGCATTTCATATGGATGCAGGAAAGGGAATCTGCGCACAGGTTTCAGGACGAAAACTGTGCTGCGGCAGTGAAAAATATCTGGCGGAGCATGGGGTCGTTCCGGAGGCGGATGTGAAAAAACAGCTGGAACAGCTTCGGATGCAGGGCAAGGCTTCCATATTGACAGCAGAATTGACGGAGGACGGCGGACATTGTCTGGGAATTATCGCCATGTCGGATACGCTGCGTGAAGAAGCGGCGGATATGATCCATGGTCTGTCTTCTCTGCATACGGAAGCAGTGCTGCTTACGGGAGACAGCAGGCAGACGGCAGTCTGGTTTGCGGACCGTGTGGGCATCAAAGAGGTGCATGCCCGGCTGCTGCCGGAAGAAAAGGTAGCCTGTATCGAAAAAATGCAGGCGGAAGGCAGGATGGTATGTATGATCGGTGACGGTGTCAACGATGCTCCGGCGCTGAAAACAGCCGGTGTGGGAGTGGCCATGGGCACCATGGGAAGTGATATTGCAGTGGAAGCTGCCGATATTGCACTGATGAGTGAGGACCTTTCCCGCATTACCTATCTGAAACGCCTGTCCTGTGAGACGGTAAAAACGATCAGATTCAGTATTACCCTGTCCATGTGCATCAATTTTGCGGCGGTTACCTGCTCTGTTCTGGGATTTCTGACGCCCACAACAGGTGCACTGGTCCACAACGCAGGCTCCTGTCTGGTGGTGCTCATTGCAGCGCTTTTGTATGACCGGAAATTTATTTAAAGTCCTGGCAGCTGTTCAGAGAGGGAATCACCGGTCGTGTAATTGCAGGAAAACTGTAAATGATTAAAATTCTCAATAATGACAGAAAACCACATTTTCCGCAAAATCCGGTTGACAGTGTCCGGTACCGTGTGATATAAACTATTTAGTTGAAACTAACTGACAGATCAATAATGGTTTGTCAGTTTTTTCAGGAATAGAGGTTAGATTAAGCTAACTATAAAAATCATACGATAACAACAATGATGCCGGGGCAAAGGATCCGCCCCCTGCATCATAATTATTATGGTGTCTGATCATTATGGTGCACGACACCGGAAAAGAGGGATGAAGATGAAAAATACATTACGGGTAATCTGGATCATGTCAGGTTTTCTTTGCCTGGGACTGGGAACGGTGGGAATTGTACTTCCGATTCTGCCGACGGTTCCCTTTTATATGGCAACGGTGTTCTGCTTTGCCAGAAGTTCACAGAAGCTGCACGACTGGTTCACCGGAACCGGTTTATATAAAAAGCATCTGGACAGTTTTGTTCGGCAAAGAGCGATGACATACGCAACGAAGCTGAAAATCATGGGAATGGCAACAGCTGTCATGGCCATCGGTTTTATCTGCATGAAAAATGTACCGGTTGGACAAATCTGTATTGCTGTTGTATGGGTATTCCATGTTTTATATTTTTTCCTGAGAGTGAAAACGCTGAAAGCAGATGAGATACTGCCGGAAGGTGCCGAGTAAGGGGATACGGATCATGATCAAAACAAGACTGGTGGGGCTGCTGTCCCACGCAAAAAAATATATTGTATATACGATTCTGTGGCAGTGGGCGGCTCTTCTGTCACAGGTACTGGCGGTCTTTTCCATTGCAGAGCTGCTGGAAAAGACTGCGTATCGTACTGTTACGGTACAGCTGGCGGAGAGGACGGTGCTGCTTTTAGCTTTGGCAGTGGTACTCCGGTTTTTTTGTGACAGGATGGGAGCGAGAGCTTCTTATCTGGCCTGCGTGGATGTAAAGCGGATCCTGCGCGAAAAGATTTACGAAAAGATGCTGAAACTGGGGGCATCCTACAGAGATCAGGTTTCTTCTTCGGAAGTGGTTCAGGTTTCCACAGAGGGTGTGGAGCAGCTGGAAACCTATTTTGGCAAATATCTTCCGCAGCTGTTTTACAGCCTGATCGCACCGGTTACCCTTTTTGTGATCCTCTGCAGAGTGAGCATGAAAGCCAGTGTGATTCTTCTGGTCTGTGTGCCGCTGATTCCGATTTCCATTGTGGCAGTGCAGAAAATCGCTAAAAAACTGCTGAACAGGTACTGGAGCAGCTACACGAAGCTGGGGGATTCCTTTCTGGAAAATCTGCAGGGCCTGACGACTTTGAAAATCTATCAGGCGGATCAGCAGAAAGCGGACGAAATGGATGCGGAGGCTCAGAATTTCCGGAAAATCACCATGAAAGTACTGACCATGCAGCTCAATTCCACCAGTGTTATGGATATAGTGGCATATGGCGGGGCAGCTGTGGGCATGGCAGCGGCAGTATCCGAATTTCTGAAAGGAAATATTGCCATATCAGGCACACTGTGCATCGTGCTGCTGGCCAGTGAGTTCTTTCTGCCTTTGAGATTGCTGGGATCCTTTTTCCATATTGCCATGAACGGTATGGCGGCCAGCGATAAGATTTTCCGGATTCTGGATCTTAAGGGACCGGAAGAGGGGACGCAGCTTCTGCCTGACGGGCCGCTGGATTTTTCTCTGGAGGATGTACATTTTTCCTATGAAACCGACAGGGAGATCCTGAAAGGCGTCAGTCTGGATCTGCCTGCCGGAAGCTTTGTGTCTCTGGTGGGGGAATCAGGCTGCGGCAAGAGTACGATTGCCGGACTCCTTTCCGCCCGAAACCATGGATTTTCCGGAAAGATCACCATCGGCGGAATTCTGCTTTCCGAGGTGAAGGAAACGGATCTGATGAAGCATGTGGTACTGGTCCGGCATAACAGTTACCTGTTTAAAGGGACTGTGGAAGAAAATCTGAGGATGGCAAAGCCGGATGCTTCAAAAGAGGAGATGAATGCGGTTCTTGAAAAGGTCAATCTGCTGGGATTTTTAAAAACACAGGAGGGTCTGCAGACAAAGCTGCTGGAAAAAGCGGGGAATCTGTCCGGCGGGCAGTGTCAGCGGCTGGTAATTGCCAGAGCGCTCCTGCAAAATGCCCCTGTTTATATTTTCGATGAGGCAACTTCCAATATAGATGTGGAAAGTGAAGAAATGATCATGGATGTGATCCATGAAATTGCCCGGACCAAAACGGTGCTTCTGATTTCCCACCGTCTGGCCAATGTGGTAAAATCTGACAGGATCTATTTCCTGAAAGACGGTGAGATCAGGGAAAGCGGAACCCATGAAGAACTGATGAAAGCGGGCGGCGCATACAGCCGTCTCTATGACAGCCAGATGGCGCTGGAGAATTACGGGAAGGAGGGAATTGCTTAATGGGCAAAGAGAAGAGAAACGGGCAGCATGGGGCAGGCACGGAACATTCTGCAGCAGTGCAGAAGCGCAGGAGCGCACTTTCCATCATGGGAAGCCTGATCGGTCTGGTAAAGCCTTTGCTTCATATTATGGCGGCAGCCATTATTCTGGGAACGGCAGGATACCTGTGTGCCATTTTCCTGACCATTCTGGCAGTACAGGCCATTGTGCACGGACTGCTGGCAGGTGCTGCAGGAATTACCGTCCCGGTGAAAAATATGTGGCTGGTATCTGTTCCGGTAAATACCATTCTTACGGTGATGATCGTCATTGCTGTACTCCGCGGGATCCTGCATTATGCGGAACAGTACTGCAATCACTTCATTGCATTTAAACTGCTGGCGATCATCCGTCATAAAGTATTTGCCGCGCTGCGCAGACTCTGTCCGGCGAAGCTGGAGGGACGGGATAAAGGAAATCTGATTTCCATCATCACAACCGATATCGAGCTGCTGGAGGTATTCTATGCACATACCATTTCCCCTATTGCCATAGCTGTATTGACGTCATTTATCATGGTGATCTTCATGGGAAGATACCATGTGCTGGCCGGACTTCTTGCTCTGGCAGCCTATCTGGTCGTGGGTGCGGCAATTCCCATGTGGAATGGCAGACGCGGCAGCCGCAGAGGGATGGAATTCCGTACCGGTTTCGGAGAATTGAACAGCTTTGTACTGGATTCACTCCGGGGGTTGGATGAGACCATTCAGTACGGTCAGGGAAAGAAAAGGAAAGAACAGATGTCACAACGCTCTGAGGATCTGGCACAGATGCAGGAAGAATTAAGCAGGATGGAAGGTTCCCAGCGTTCCTTTACCAATCTGGTGATCCTTTTGGCATCTTTCGGCATGCTGGCGCTGACTATCGGGCTGTACGGCAAAGGGGATATGGGATTTGAAGGGATCCTGACCTGCACCGCTGCCATGATGGGGTCATTCGGACCGGTGGTTGCGCTGTCCAATCTGTCCAACAACCTGAACCAGACACTGGCTTCGGGAGAAAGAGTTCTTTCCCTGCTGGAGGAGAGGCCGCTGGTGGAGGAGGTTCCTCTGCCGGAGGGAATGGAAAGCAGAGGTTCCCTTGCAGGTACGCGGGCAGATTTTGCAGGTGCGCGGGCAGATCATGTAACCTTCCGTTATGAAGAGGAAATCATTTTAGATGATTATTCCCTGAAGCTGGAACCGGGCCGGATCACAGGAATCCATGGAGCAAGCGGTTCCGGAAAATCCACCCTGCTGAAGCTTCTCATGCGGTTCTGGGATGTGAATGATGGAAATATATGGGTAAATGACGAAAATGTGAAAACGATCCCGACAAAGCATATGCGGAATATGGAAAGCTATGTAACACAGGAAACCCATCTGTTCCATGATTCTATTGCCAACAATATCGCCATTGCGAAACCGGGTGCGGAAAGAAAAGAAATCATGGAAGCAGCAGAAAAAGCATCGATTCATGATTTTATTATGACGCTTCCAAAGGGATATGATACGGAGGTGGGCGAGCTGGGAGATACCCTGTCAGGCGGTGAAAAACAGCGGATCGGCATTGCGAGAGCTTTTCTCCATGATGCACCCATGATCCTTATGGACGAGCCCACCAGCAATCTGGATTCCCTGAACGAAGGCATCATATTAAAGTCACTGAAAGAATCGGCGGAAAAGAAAACGGTGGTTCTGGTATCTCATAGAAAATCAACCATGAATGTGGCGGATGTGGTGTACGAGATGGAAAACGAACGGATTTCGTAAAAAGGATTGACGGCTTTCGAAACCGGTATTATAACTAAAGAGTTGTTTTTGTTCGACCTGGTGCAGCTGTACAGAATTTCAGGTTCTGCACAGCTGCCAGTCAGTTATAAAAGGGAGAGGAAGTTACGTATGACAAAAAGTATGACAGAGGGCAGGCCGTTTCAGCTGATGCTGCAGTTTGCCCTTCCTTTATTGGTCGGCAATCTTCTGCAGCAGACCTATAATATTATTGATGCTGCAATCGTGGGAAGAGTGCTGGGTACGGAGGCTCTGGCCAGTGTGGGAGCTTCCAGCAGTGTGCAGTTTCTTGTGCTTGGATTCTGTATGGGAATGTGCAGCGGATTCGGCATTCCGGTGTCGCAGCGGTTTGGCGCCCGTGATTATGAGGGGATGAGAAATTATATTTTTCATGCCCTGTTTCTGACGGGAATCACGGCGGTGATCCTGACCTGCGTCTGCAGTATCCTCTGTCCGCAGATCCTCAGGATTCTGTCAACTCCGGACAATATTTACGAGGGAGCCTATCAGTATCTGCTGATTCTGTTTCTGGGAATTCCCTTTACGCTGCTTTATAATCTGCTGTCCGGTATCCTGCGTTCGGTAGGGGACAGCAGAACGCCTTTTTTCTTTCTGGCATTTTCCACGGTTCTGAATGTGGGGCTGGATCTGTTCTGCATTCTGGTGCTGAAATGGGGTGTGGCGGGTGCAGCCGCTGCGACTATAACGGCACAGGCAGTGAGCGGGATTATGTGCCTTGTTTTTATTGTGAAACGGGTGGAACTGCTTCACCTGTCTTCTAAAAACTGCCATGTTAAGTCAGGGGCGGTAGGAACCATGCTGGTGATGGGACTTCCCATGGGACTCCAGTTTTCCATAACCGCCATCGGCAGTATGGTGATGCAGTCCGCCAACAACGGACTGGGAAGTGTTTATGTTTCCGGATTTACGGCAGCCATGCGCATCAAGCAGTTTGTTATGTGTCCCTTTGATGCCATTGCCAACGCAGTGTCCGTCTTCTGCGGACAGAATCTGGGTGCGGGCCGTGCGGACCGGATCCGGAAGGGTATATGGGAAGGTCTGGGCATCAGTATTTTTTACGGAATCTGTGCAGGTCTTGTCCTGATTTTCGGCGGAAGAACCTTATCGCAGCTTTTTGTAAGCGGTTCAGCTGCGGAAGTGCTGGATGCGGCTGCAAAATATCTGCGCTGCCTTGGTTTCTTCTTCTGGTGTCTGGCCATTCTGAATGTATGCCGCCTCAGCACACAGGGACTGGGCTATTCAGGAAGGGCTGTATTTTCCGGTGTAATGGAAATGTTTGCAAGAATCATTGTCAGTGTGGTATTTGTAAAATCCTATGGCTTTACGGCCATCTGTTTTGCCGATCAGACGGCATGGGTTGCAGCCTGCTGCTATATTGTTCCCACCTGCTTCTGGTGTGTCAGAAAGGTTTCCGGGAAAATATCCGCAGCAGACGTATGATGGGACTATTTTTTCTTCTGCCGTTCGGCTTCAAGCTGCGCAATACCGTTGTAAAAATACCTGCAGTCCTCATCCCATTGGTGATATCCGTCTTTTCCGCGGAAATCGGTCATGGGATGGTGTTCTGCCAGATATGCACCGAGATATCCGGTGACCAGGCCGGCTCCGTAATAATTCATATGCGTGCCGCCGTCCCGGGTATCTTTTTTCCAGCTCAGTCCCATATCTTTGAGAACATCGGAGGTATTCATATCCAGAAATTCCAGTCCGTTCCGGCTGCAGAAGTCCTGCGTCAGCTCATGACGTTTGTATCCCCAGTCGGACGTTGACGGAAGTGCGGCAATGATCAGCTGCGCTCCGTTTTCTTCACACAGACTTTCTATTTTCAGTACCTGTTTTTCCACAATGGGGTAGAGAACTTCATCGGAGGAAGCTTTCTCTTTCATATAGCTTTTGCCCTTTTTGCTGGATTTGGCGTTAAAATTTACATAATATCCCTTTGTAACGGAGTGGGATGCCTGAATCAGCTCCGATACGGGATATTGAAACAGTTTGGTCAGTGTCCGGTGATAGGAAATCAGCGGACAGACGGAGGCAAGATTGGCTTTTACGCAGCTGTTCAGGTTTTCTGTCAGGGTGGTGTTGCGGAAAAAGAAGCTGGCTTCCAGAACGATTACGGAAGGCGACTGTTTTTTGAATATTTTTTTCAGGTACAGCTCTGCGTCGAAAGGATCCACGCCGG
>JAQYDI010000010.1 GCA_028724245.1 Lachnospiraceae bacterium | reverse complement strand
GAAAAATATAAAAAATGCGCTGGCAGCGGGGCTGAAGGTGGGAATCTATATTTATTCTCAGGCAATCACGACTGCGGAAGCCGTGGAAGAAGCAAACCACTGTCTGAAACTTTGCGCTGCGTATCTGGACAAACTGGATCTTCCCATTGTTATGGATGTGGAATATGCCAATCCGGGCGGAGGTGATCTGGGTGGCCGTTTGTATGACGCAAATCTGACAAAAGCAGAGCAGACTGAAATCTGTAAAGCATTCTGCAAAACGATTAAGGATGCCGGCTATCAGGCCATGGTTTATGCCAATCAATCCATGCTGACAGATGAGATGTATCCGTCACAGCTGACGGATGCCGGTTACCAGGTATGGCTTGCCCGTTATAACAATGAAGCCGGATATTCGGCATCTCCGTATATTATGTGGCAGTATTCATCTGCAGGGAGTGTTTCCGGCATTACGGGAAATGTTGATGTTAACTTTTTATATACTTCCTCAGACGAAACTGAAGCACCGGAATGGAAATCTGTGTCTGTTGCAAACGGCACGAAAGTGAATCTGTCATGGAATGTGGTGCCCGGAGCCGAGGGATATGAAATCCAGCGAAGCACGGACCAGAAAACATGGTCCGGTGTAAAGACAGTGGATGCGGCGGCAGCAATCTGCTGGACCGATGAAACGGCAGCAGCCGAAACAACATATTATTACCGGATTCGTACATATTATACGGAAAATGGAACGAAAAGCTGCGGCAGCTGGTCAGATGACCTTCAGGCAACAACCAGTCTGGCGACACCTTCTCTGAAAAGTGCGCAGGTTGTTTCTGCTCAGAGCGTAAAGCTTACATGGGCGTCTGTACCTCAGGCAGAGGGGTATCTGGTTTACAGAAAAGAAGCCGGCGAAGTCTGGGATATGAACAATCCTGTGACAACGGCTGCAGCTCCAAAGACAGATTCAGGGACGGTAAGCTTCACAGACCAGAGTGTAAAAACAGGAAAAACATACTGTTATACGGTAAAAGCATACTATACTCTGAGTGGTGAAGTGCATTACAGTAAATATAATACGAATGGAATTCAGGTAAAGGTAGTTCCTGCACAGCCCGGATTGACATCAGTTACTGCTGTGGATTACAGAACTCTGAAATTTACGTGGAAAGAAGTGCCCGGAGCTGATGGTTATCAGGTGTATCGGAAGGTATCGGGCGGGAGCTGGTCACCGGTCAGCAATGATCCGGGCAGCACCGTTTATAAGGATACAAACGTAAACACCGGTACAACCTATTATTATTCAGTCAGCGCTTATTTCCTGAGTGGGAATCAGAAAATTGAGGGAAGCCGCAGCAGTACGGGACTTTCCGGTAAAACAGCGCTGGCAGCGCCGACAGTGAAGAGTATATCTTCCGCCGGCTATAACAGCATAAAGATCACATGGGGAAAAGTGTCCGGGGCTGATGGTTATCAGGTATTCCGGAAAACCTCCGGCGGAAGCTGGTCTTCAACACCTGTAAAAGATGGTTTAACAACGACTTCATGGACAAATACCGGTGTAACCACCGGCAAAACCTATTATTATGCCGTGTGTGCATATCGAATGGTGAACGGTAAGAAGGTTGTCAGCAGCAAATCGTCATCTGTTTCAGGAAAAGCAATTCCGGCGACACCGAAGCTGGGAAAGGTAACTTCTGTTAATTACAAAAATCTGAAAGTAACCTGGTCCGGCGTATCCGGCGCCAGCGGCTATCGGATCTACCGGAAGGAGTCCGGCGGCGGATGGAAATATCTGGCGGATGTAAAATCCACAGCCCGGAGTTTTACTGATGGGTATAAAATTACAACCGGAAAGAAATATTATTACACGGTTCGGGCATACCGTACCGTGAGCGGAACACGCATTTACGGAAAATATAATACAACAGGTATTTCCGGCAAGGCGATTCCATCTGCGCCGTCCCTTACTGCGAAATCTACGCAGGCAGGCAAAGTAAAGCTGAGCTGGAAAAAGATCAGCGGTGCCAGCGGATATGCAGTGTACCGGAAGAGTTCTGCCAGTGGAAAATGGATCCGTATAAAAACGATTACCTCAGGAAGTACCATATCGTATACGACATCGGCAACCCGAGGCAAATATTATTACTATACGGTACGTGCCTACAGAAAAGTGGGCAGCAGCAATGTGTACAGCAATTACAGCAAGACAATTAAAATTAAGGCAAAATAAAAACAAAGTGAAGCAGAAATCAGGCTAAGCCAGATTCTGGATCAGGGCTTCAAAGCCGGGAATGTCCACGGGAAGTGCGGCATCACCGGCGAGAAGCCCTTTTTTTTGCAGAACTTCACAGACTTCCAGAAGGATCGGCTTTTTCAGGTTGGCCTTCTTCAGGATTTCTTCCTGCTGGAAGATCCGGGAGGGAGAGCCGTCAGCAATAATCTGTCCATTACAGAATACAAGAACACGCTGTGCCCATCGATAGGCAAAATTCACATCGTGGGTGGATACCAGCAGCGTTGTATTGTCTGCGCCCAGTCGATTCAGCACTTCTTCAAACATATCGGAATTGACGGGATCAAGGGATGCGGTGGGCTCGTCGAAGATGATAACCTCCGGCTTCATGGCAATAATATCGGCAATGCTGACTCTTTTTTTCTCACCGCCGCTGAGGTAATGGGCGGGTCTGCTTTTGAATTCGGAGATGTTCATATATTCCAGCGCTTCATCAACTCTGCGGGAGACCTCTTCTCTGGAAAGTCCCATGTTCATGGGTCCGAAAGATACTTCCGCCATAACAGTGGAGGCAATGATCTGATTATCTGCATCCTGAAAGACGATTCCGATTTTTTTACGCAGTTCGTTCAGCTCCCTGTTTTTATGTCCTATGGGTTTTCCATGGAAAAAAATAGTTCCTTCCGTGCCGGTAAGAACACCGTTCAGATTCAGGAAAAAGGTGGATTTTCCGGCACCGTTGGAGCCGATTACGGCAATGCGCTCTCCCTTTTTGATGGAAACATTAATATCATTCAGAGCGGCCTTTTCTCCATCATAAAGGTAGCTCAGATGTTCTGTGCGGATAATTTCTTCTGTATGCATAACTGTTTTCTCCTGATTTTTAATGATAAAAGGTAACTGTTCAGGCTTCTGCCGGGGAATACAGGCGGTGAGGCAGAATGACTGTGATATCCCGGCAAAAAAGAACCGCTGAACAGTTACAGGAATTTCAATGTGATAAGAATCATACTTAAAACCACAAAATACAACACGGCACAGAGCACCAGTTTTTTATTCAGCGGTTTTTCCTCTGTGAGAAAATTCAGCTGTCCGTCATAACAGCGCGCCAGAAGGGCATCATAATAATGACCGGCTTTTTTCATGGATACGATAAACAGGTTGCTGCCGATATTGCCGAACGTTCGGAGTGATGTGCGGGTGTCGATATAACCCAGGCGCGAACGGGCGGAGACAGACATCTTCTGCTGGACTTCCAGAAGAATGAAAATAAACCGGTAGATCATATTCATGAGTTCTGTAATCAGAGACGGCAGATGGCACTGCTGCAGTACGCAGATGATTTCGTTGACCGGTGTGGAAAGTGACATGAAGTACATGCAGCTGACTGCGGAGAATACCTTGCAGAACAGGCAGAAGGCTTTCCAGAGGGCTGTCCGTGATGTATAAATGTAAAAAAAGAACAGATGCAGGTGGTATTCACCGACGGGTGAAAGAGAAAAATCCAGTGCTATTGTCAGAACCGTCACGACTGCAAAAAGCAGAGGAATTGCCAGCAGAGACAGGTAGCTGTGCCCGGAAACACCGCCTCTTATAACAGTAAGATAGTACATGGTGATAAATACCAGCAGGGAAATAGCCAGATTGTCTGCTGCAAGAAGGAAAATCAGAGCAAACACGGAAAAAGCCACCTTGAATCCCGGATTGATATGGCTTAAACCGGACTGGAAAGCCATCTGATCAATGGACAGGGAATCGTGACTGTGGCCGCGTCTGTGGGTATGGTTGTGATTATGCACAGGTCTGTGATCATGTTTGTGCATGTGATCCTGATCATGCATACGATGAAAAACATTCATGATGATGTTGGTCCTTTCCGATAATGAAAAAGACCGATGCTGTACGAAGCAGCATCAGTCTTTCCGGTTGCAAAAAAGAATTACTCTGTTCGGGATTCCAGCTTGGAGCGTTCATAGTAACGTCCGAAGAAGAAAAAGAAGACGCCGCTTCCAAGAGCAACCTGCAGACAGAACAGCAGGGATTCCACTTCCCCGGGAAGTTCCATGCCAAGCGCGGATTCGATTACGGGTGTAAACCACGGTTCCACATCTTCATTCACCAGTTCGGAGATCGCTTCGCTGCCGGCATCGTCGGAACCGCCGAATTCAGCAGAACTGCCGTACATAACCAGCGGAACGATTGCAATTACGGCACAGAGAAGCAGCAGCAGAATTGCCAGTTTACCTTTACTCATGAGATACCTCCTTTTTCGTTATAAAGCCGAGACTGATCAGGTCGCTCTTTGCAAAGCTTTCCAGTCCCATGATAACAACAACGGTAATCAGTCCTTCAATTACTGCCAGAGGAATCTGCGTAATGGCGAAAATGCCGAGAAATTCAGCCATGGAAGCAGCGAAACCACCTTCTGCTGCAGGGTACGCCAGTGACAGTTCAAAAGAGGTTACACAGTATGTAAACAGGTCACCCAGGGCAGCTGCCAGAAATACATTGACGTATTTGGGAATACCGGTCTTATTAAGCACTTTGTAGATCAGCCAGGAAAGCAGAGGACCTGCAATGGCCATGGAAAAGATATTGGCTCCCAGTGTGGTCAGTCCGCCATGTGCCAGCAGAATTGCCTGAAACAGCAGTACGATGGTTCCGATGATCGCTGTAACGCAGGGGCCAAAAAGAATGGCACAGAGGCCGGTACCGGTCATATGGGAACAGCTTCCCGTTACAGAAGGAATCTTGAGCGCTGACAGGATAAATGCATAGGCACCTGCCATGGCCAGAATCACTACCAGTTTGCGGTTTTCTGCCAGTGTTTTGTTGATTTTCATAAAGCCTGCTGCAATAAAAGGAATGCAGAGGACTCCCCACATAATGCAGTAGGCGGGCGGCAGCATGCCTTCCATGATATGCATGGCATTCGCCGCCGGAGCCACAGCAATTGTCAGTGCTGCGATACTGCACAGAGCCAGAAGATTTTTCTCTTTTCTGTTCATAGTTGTCTCCTTCTTATGATAGTGGAATATAGTATAACTGTCCGGAGCCGACTATAGAAACAAAGCCCCTTTCTGAACAGTTATTAATAAATTGATTTATGAAAAGTATACAACTGATTGCGGATATGGTCAATGTAATTACAGCAACTTCATGATACGAATCTGAAATGAACGATTCCAGATGGGAATAATGAAAAGATAATTCTTTTCGGGAGGGCGGAGAGAGGGCATTTTATGTTATAATATCTGCAGCAGACATGTCTGCGAATTTAATATATTCTTAAACATTTAGCTGATTTTTTCTTAATGTATAAAATGATATAGTGTTAGCAGATGGAGGTATGGATCGACATGTATAAAATTCTGGTTTGTGATGATGAAAAAGATATTGTTTCCGCTCTGAAAATTTATCTGGGCGCGGAAAATTATGAGGTTGTGGAGGCTTCCAACGGTAGGGAAGCCGTTAAGATTGCAAAGGAGCAGGAACTTCACCTGATTCTTCTTGATATTATGATGCCCGTCATGGACGGAATCAGCGCGCTCAATGAGATTCGTCAGTTTTCCAATGTACCGGTGATTCTTCTGACAGCCAAAAGTGAAGAAATCGACATGATACTGGGCCTGAATGTGGGTGCCGATGATTATATTACAAAGCCTTTCCGTCCGGTGGAACTGCTGGCCCGTGTGAAAGCGCAGATCCGGCGTTATATGATGTTTGGCGGCGGGTCTTCTGCCGCAGAAGAAGAAAAGCAGGTGATCCGGATCGGCGGCATTGAGCTGGATGACGCCAGCAAGCGCGTTCTGGTTGAGGGGGAGGAAGTGAATCTGACTCCCACTGAATACGCTATGCTGAAGCTGTTTATGGAAAATCCCGGACGTGTATTTTCTCCTGCAGCCATTTATCAGACTGTATGGAATGAGTCCTATACCGGTTCGGACCGCACCGTGCCCGTACATATCCGTCATCTGCGGGAAAAAATCGAGATCAATGCGGCCAGTCCGCGTTATCTTAAGGTAGTATGGGGCCAGGGATACAAGTTTGACGGAGGTGGACGATGAAACGATTCCTGTTTCGTGCAAGACGCAGCGGCATTCTGCAGTGGTTTATCATGATCTGTTTTTCTGTATGTACCGGTATTTTTACTGCTGCAGCGGTAATTATCAGAATCATGTTCCACTATGGGCTGCAGTATGAGCCCATTGCCGAGGGAAGCAACTTTTCCGACTGGCTGGAAAGCCGGGTTCTGGAATATGACAGTGCATATGACAGCGCATGGTCTTTTTTCATGTCCATGCGGGAAATCCTTCTGAAAATCATGGATTCATGGAAGGTCTATGTCTGGATCATCGGGGCTTTCGTCGTGATGCTGGTTTTGATGTTCTGCTATCTGATGGCCTCCGCCGGTTACCATAAAAAGGAAGAAGCTCCCTGTTTGAAAGGGATGGAGAAAATTCCTTTCGATATTTCTCTGCCGGTTCTGATGGTCGTGATCCTGATCCTGCAGGGAATGGGGCTGGATTATGTATACAATAACATATGGATTTCCTATGCTCTGACAGGGGGGATCTGCACAGGGATTGCCGAGATTTTTTTTATCATGGTACTGCTGCGCCTGATTGCTGCCAAATCGCGTACGGGAACACTGTTTTCCGGCATGATGACGATATGTCTGATCCGTCTGATCGCCGAATGCATCCGCCGGATTCCTTTTATATGGAAGGCTGCGCTGATCTGGGGGATATGTCTTGGCGTGCCGTATCTGTTCGGCATATGGATGTGCTGGTTTATTTATTATGATGCAGAGATATTTGTGCTGTTGTGGAGTGCAATTGTTTTTATCATCTATATCGCCGGAATCTGGGTGCTTCTTCAGATGGATATGGTAAAGCAGAAGGCGCACCGGCTGGCATTGGGTGATCTGGAGCAGAAGAAAGAGGATCATGAGGACGGCAAAGGACGGAAAAATCAGGGCAGACTTCCTCTGCTTCCCGTATTCCGCAGCTGTCTGCAGGATTTGGACTGTATTTCGGACGGTATGAATGTGATCGTGGACGAAAAACTGAAAAGTGAACGGTTTCAGACGGAACTGATCACCAATGTTTCCCATGATATCAAAACACCGCTGACATCCATCATTAATTATCTTGATTTTCTGTCGCAGGAGGAAAAAAAGGAGAACAGGAATCCGCAGATCGTACAGGAATATATTGAGGTGCTGGACAGACAGTCTGTGCGGCTGAAAAAGCTGATCGAAGATCTGATCGAGGCATCAAAAGCGTCAACAGGTTCGCTCAGTATCGATAAGGAACCGTGTGAACTGGGGATTTTTCTGCAGCAGCTGGCAGGGGAGTATGAGGAACGGCTGGAAACCTCCAGCCTGAAGCTGAATATGGTTCTGCCGGAAGAAAAGATTTATGTGGAGGCTGACGGCAGATATCTGTGGAGGGTGCTTGACAATCTGCTTCAGAATGTCTGTAAATACGCAATGGCCGGCACCCGGGTTTATCTGCAGCTGCAGGAAAAAGCGGGGCAGGCCATTATTGTCATTAAAAACATATCTGCTGCTGAACTGAATATTCCGCCGGAAGAGCTGATGGAGCGCTTTGTCCGGGGCGACCGCTCACGTCATACGGAAGGAAGTGGTCTGGGACTGTCCATTGCCAAAAGCCTTACGGAACTGCAGGGCGGAAAGTTTGCCATCGAAGTGGACGGCGATCTGTTCAAAACAGCGGTTGGTTTTCCGGTAATCGTTCCGCCTGCTGCCAAAGAAACGGAAGAACAGGAGCAGCTACCGGAAAAAAGTGTGGAAATACCGTCAGACGATCAATCCATCAGTCTTCTGCAAAACGAAGTCTGACAGCTGCTTCCAGAACGCAGGCGGTGGTTTCGCTGCCGCCGAAAGCTGCGCTGTTGATCCTCAGCTGATTGCGTCTGTTGGTGCCCATTTCGTCACCGGTTACGTATTTGTAGTAGCCTGCTCTCTGAGAACTTTTCTTTCTCAGGAGGCGGGCTGCTTTTTCTTTGGTCATGGTCTGATCTTCATTCAGAGTGGGGTCATGAAGAATCCGATCGATCCGGTAGTCATCCGGTGCCCAGATAAATACATTCATTACATCATCACGGTCTTCCAGAACGTAGTCGGCACACCGTCCAACAATAATACAGGAATCACCGTCGGCCAGCTGGCGGATAATGTCGCACTCGGCGTGCATCAGTTCATCCGCGATCAGGGGTGTTCCCGTTGAACCGATGGACAGAAGGCTTTTGCGGAGTACGGTCATGGATTCGTCTTCCTGTACGAGGCAGTCCTTTACAAAACCGGTTTTTTCCACAGCCATGTCGATGAGCGTACGGTCGTAGCATCTGACACCCAGTTTTTTAGCCAGCAGCTTGCCGATTTCCGCACCGCCGCTTCCGAATTCTCTTCCGATTGCAATTACAAAATGTTTCATATATAAACCCTCCTTTCGGGAATGGATAGAATTAACTGTCTTCTATTGGATAAATTATACAATATTTTCGGAATTTAGTCAACAAAAATGAAGATAACAACAAAAAATGAGATATATTTTGGAATGGATTAAAAAAATCAGAAAACTGATACAATAAACAGGAATATGATGTACAGGCGGAAAAACGATACTTTACATAAATTTTACATTGAACTCTAATAATATTTACAAACATGCTTTATACTGCTCATGTCTGTTAAATTGGAGGGCAGTACACGTTTTTATTTTGAAATGTAAAATGGAGGTAAAGTTTTATGGACGTATTCGGTGTCCTGAGCATGATCGGCGGTCTGGCCCTGTTTCTCTATGGTATGCATACCATGAGCGACGGCCTTTCCAAATTGTCCGGCGGTCATCTTGAAAAAATACTGGAGAAGCTGACTTCCGGTCCGATCCGGGCGGTTCTGCTGGGTGCAGCGGTAACAGCAGTGATCCAGTCTTCTTCTGCAACGACTGTTATGGTGGTGGGATTTGTCAATTCCGGTATTATGAAGCTGTCGCAGGCAATCGGCATTATCATGGGAGCCAATGTGGGTACTACCATTACTTCATGGATCCTGAGCCTGAGCGGAATTCAGGGAAGCAGCCTTTTTCTTCAGCTTCTGAAACCGTCGTCATTTTCCCCTGTTCTGGCTGTAATCGGTGTGGCTATGATCATGTTCTCCAAAGAGGAGAAGAAACGTGATGTGGGCAATATTCTGGTGGGTTTTGCTGTTCTGATGTTCGGAATGGAAACCATGAGCGATGCGGTGGCACCGCTGGCGGATGTTCCTGAGTTTACCAGCATTCTGACCATGTTTTCAAATCCGGTTATGGGTATTCTGGCCGGCGCTCTGCTGACTGCAGTGATCCAGTCTTCTTCTGCATCGGTGGGTATTCTGCAGGCACTGTCCGTAACCGGAGCTGTCAGCTATTCTGCAGCGGTTCCCATCATTCTGGGACAGAATATCGGAACCTGTGTGACAGCCCTGCTTTCCGCAGCCGGAGCTAATAAAAATGCACGCCGGGCATCGATCGTACATCTGTATTTCAACATTATCGGTTCCCTGCTGTTCATGGCAGTATTTTACGGTGCCAATGCGGTTTTACATTTTGGTTTTATGGGAGATGCAGTAGGGCCTGCCGAAATTGCAGTTGTCCATTCGATTTTCAACATTTCTGCTACTCTTGTTCTGCTTCCGTTTACGAAGGTGCTTGAGAAACTGGCTTATCTGACCATCAAGGATGAGCCCGGCACAAAGCCCGGAGAAGCGAAGGAAAAGTATACACTGCTGGACGAACGTTTTCTGGCTCGTCCCGGTTTTGCTGTTTCCCAGTGTAAAAATGTGGCATGTGAAATGGCGGAGATGGCGCTGAAAGCTTTTGTGATTTCTCTGGAGCTTCTGACGGAGTATGATGAGGCAAAAGCGGGGGAAATCGTAAAGCTGGAGGATGAGGTTGACCGGTATGAGGATGAACTGGGCACGTATCTGCTGAAACTGTCCGACAATGATGTAACCACAAGCGACAGCAGAACCATGAATCTGATTCTGCATTGCATGAATGACTTTGAGCGAATTTCCGATCATGCCGTCAATATTCTTGATTCTGCCCGGGAAATGCACGAAAAGAATCTGTATTTCACCGAAAAAGCGGAAAAGGAAATGCAGATTTATTCGGAAGCGCTGAAAGATATTCTTTATATGGCAGTCTATTCTTTCCAGAAAGAAGATCTGGCAACGGCTTATGAAATCGAGCCGCTGGAGGAAGTTATCGATCATCTCAGTGAAAAACTTCGGGATAAACATATCAATCGTATGAGAAAGGGCAAATGTACCATAGAGATGGGCTTTGTTCTGACGGATATCGTAACCAATTTTGAGAGAGTGGCGGATCACTGTTCCAATATCGGAATCTGTCTGATCCAGGTCAGCCAGAATGAATACGAAACACATGGATATGCTCTTGATATTAAAGAGCAGGATGTTTCCGAATTTAATGAAAAATGTCTGCATTATGAGCAGAAATACAGTTTGCCTGAATAAAAGAAGATATATTTGTCGGAATCAACTGCCCCAAACGGCTGTATTTCGTGTATAATTCAGGCAGGAGGGATGAAAATGGCATTGATTTATATCGTGGAAGATGATAATGATATCAGAGAAATAGAGGTACTTGCGCTGGAAAACAGCGGGTATACAGTGGAAGGATTTCCCTGTTCCAGAGACTTTTACAAAAAAATGAGTCAGCGGCTGCCGGAACTGATCATTCTGGATATTATGCTTCCCGATGAGGATGGGCTGGATGTGCTGAAAAAGCTGCGGGCCGATGCAGTCACCCGGAACATTCCCGTCATTATGGTGACGGCAAAGACAACGGAGCTGGATAAAGTCCGCGGGCTGAATATGGGTGCCGATGACTATCTGGCAAAGCCTTTCGGCATTATGGAGCTGATCGCCCGGGTGAAAGCCATGCTGCGGCGCAGTCAGGTGCTTCATGAAGAAAAGTTTTATCACTGTGGTCCGATTTTCATGGACGATGAAAAACGTGCCGTGTATATTGATGATAAGCCCTGTGAACTGACCTTTAAAGAATATGAACTTTTGAAAATTCTGCTGCAGAATGCGGGAATTGCTCTGCCCAGAGATCTGATCATGGACAGGATCTGGGGATTTGATTACCAGGGAGAATCCAGAACACTGGATATGCATATCAAAACACTGCGTCAGAAGCTGGGTGAATATGGCAGCTGCATCAAGACCGTGCGCAATGTGGGCTACCGTCTGGAATCCTGACCGGTAAACGCCGGAAAGGCAGGAGGATAATAAGCGGAAAGATGAAAAACAGAAGGATAATCAGCAGAAGGACAAAAAGCAGGAGGCAGGCATGAAGAAAAAATTACTGAAACAAATGATTTTTATAGGAATTTCCACAGCTGTTGCTGCTTTTCTGCTGTGTACCGGTGTTTTTTACGGATTGTTCCGCCGGCAGATCATGGAAGAGCTGCAGGGGTACGGGCAGGTCCTTTCCCAGTCGGAGGAAAAGGTCCGCTCCGGTAATTTTGCCTTTTTACAGGGATACCGGGTGACCGTGGTGGATTCTGACGGCATTGTGATCTACGACAGCAATGTGGAAGACAGCGCTGCCATGGAGAATCATTCGAACCGCCCGGAGATTCAGGAAGCTGAGAAAGAGGGCGAAGGATACGATTCCAGACTGTCAAAAACGCTGGACAAAAGTATGTTTTATTATGCGGTCCGTATGGAAGACGGATCGATCATGCGGGTGTCCAAGGAATCAAACAGTATCTGGGGGCTGATGTTTCATTCCATGCCCATTTGTGTTGTGATCTGCATTATGATCTGTTTTACCTGTATCTGCTGTTCCAAAGTCCTTACTGACAAACTGGTGGAACCCATCGACAGGATGGCGGGGGATCTGCAGCGTCTTAATACGGACGATGTTTATCCGGAATTGGTGCCGTTTATTACGACAATCCGCAAACAGCATGAAAATATCATGAAAAGCGCGCTGATGCGCCAGCAGTTTACTGCCAACGTATCCCACGAACTGAAAACGCCGCTGACGGCTATTTCCGGATATGCGGAACTGATCGAAAATGGTATGGTTCCCGCAAAGGATACCGCTTCCTATGCTGCCCGCATCCATACGAATGCCAATCGTCTTCTGACGCTGATCAATGATATCATCAAACTTTCGGAGCTGGATGATATGGAAAGCGAACTGAAGCCGGAGCTGTTTGATCTGAGTGATCTGGCAAAAAAGTGTATTGATGGTCTCCAGATGACAGCTCGGAAACGAAATGTGTATATTCAGTTTACGGGTTCCGGCAAATGTATGCTTTATGCGGACCCGTCCATGATTGAGGAACTGCTCTGCAATCTGTGTGACAATGCGATCCGGTATAATAATCCGGGAGGAAAGGTATGGGTGGAAATTTCCACCCGGTCAGGCGGCAGACCGGTGCTGACCGTTCGCGATACAGGTATCGGTATTCCCGGGGAAGCGCTGGAGCATGTGTGCGAACGGTTTTACCGGGTGGATAAAAGCCGTTCCAAATCAACAGGAGGAACCGGTCTGGGGCTTGCCATTGTCAAACATATTGTATCAAGGCACAATGCGGAACTGGAGATTTCCAGTGAGCCGGGAATCGGAACAAGGATTTCCGTTATTTTTCCTTCCCAGAATAAGGATTAGGAGTTCAGAATATTTTCGGGCACAGCATACAGTCGGCTGTGCCCTTTTTCTGTTTCAGTGTTTTGGAAAGCAAAATACGTGGATATCCGGGATTTTCAGTAATTATGTATATAAGAGATGTCAAGAAAGTACCTTGAAATGACTGGAAAAAGAGTTTAAAATAGTAAAGTGTTGAAATATACAGAGACTAAGGATGGATACAAAATGGAAATGAGATATGAAAGGCAGTACAGCCGGCAGCTGAATCGTGATATGGAATTCAAGATTTACGGTCATGCGGGAAAGCCGATGCTGTATATTCCGTGTCAGAACGGCCGTTTTTTTGATTTTGAGAATTTCAGGATGGCGGACAGGCTGAGTCCCTGGATCGAATCCGGCAGGCTTCAGGTATTTTCAGTGGATACCATGGATGAGGAGAGCTGGTCCAATTCTTATGGGGACTGCAGAAGGAGAATTGAGCGTCACGAGCAGTGGGTCAATTATCTGATGATGGAAGTTGTTCCGCAGATGATTCAGCGGGCAAAAGAACGCAATCAGGAAGAGAACCCGAAACTTCTGACTTTTGGATGCAGTATGGGAGCCATGCATGCGGCCAACCTGTATTTCCGGTTCCCGGATGTATTTGAAGGCGGTCTGGCGCTGAGCGGTCTTTATGATGCAAAATTCAGCTTCGGCGGCTATATGGATGATCTGGTTTATGCCAATTCACCGGTTGATTATCTGAGTAATATGCCTGCGGATCATCCCTATATGGACAAATACCGGGACGGCAGAATGATCATCTGCGTAGGTCAGGGTGCCTGGGAGAATGAAACTCTGGACGGTACGAGACATCTGGACGCTGTTTTGAAAAACAAAAATATTCCCGTATGGGTGGATTTCTGGGGATACGATGTCTCTCATGACTGGGACTGGTGGTATCGTCAGGTGGACTATTTTATGCCGAAGCTTCTTGGTGAAGCATACTATAGCAAAACAAGAAAATAATGCAAAAAAGGAAGTGAGCTTCAGAATACGCAGGACAAGGCAGAGGACGCAGGCGGGCTAAACGCCCGGCAAGGACGATAACGCAGTCATGCGTATTCTGAGCCACTGAACTTTTGCAGTAATTTCTTGTTTTGCTATAAATGCCGTGCCTGGGAAACACACAGTGTTTTCCAGGTGGGTTTTAAACAGAAACAACATATTTTCAGGAGCAGAGAGAATCATATGAAGAATTTTATTTTTATTTCGCCGAACTTCCCGACCAATTACTGGCAGTTCTGCGATCGTCTTGCAAAAAACGGAATCAATGTACTCGGAATCGGTGACTGTCCCTACGATGAGCTGGAACCCGGACTGAAGGGTGCGCTGAAAGAATATTATAAAGTAAGTAATCTGGAGAATTACGATGAAGTATATCGTGCGGTAGCTTATCTGATCTTCCGCTACGGCAGGATCGACTGGCTGGAGAGCAACAATGAGTACTGGCTGGAGCGGGATGCACA
This sequence comes from Lachnospiraceae bacterium, assembly GCA_028724245.1. Taxonomy (GTDB): domain Bacteria; phylum Bacillota; class Clostridia; order Lachnospirales; family Lachnospiraceae; genus TWA4. The sequence goes on along the minus strand of JAQYDI010000010.1, from coordinate 36,066 downwards.
GCTGCGTACCGAATTCAACATCAATACGGGATTTAAGTCGGAGGATATGCCGAAGATCAAGTACAAATCCAAAATGAAAGAATATTATCAGAGGGTAGGTATTCCCGTTGCCAGATATCATATTGTGGATAACCGTGAGGGATGCCTGGAATTTATCCGTCAGGTTGGGTATCCTGTCATTGTGAAACCGGATAACGGAGTTGGTGCCAACCATACATGCCGGATTTCTTCAGAAGCGGAGCTGGATGCATTTTTCGGAGAGATGCTGCCGGTTACCTATATTATGGAAGAATGCGTCAATGGTCAGATCTGTTCCTACGATGCGATCATTGATTCCAAAGGAGATCCTGTCTTTGAATCGGGCAATGTAACCTGTTCCTCCATTATGGACATTGTAAATGACGGTATGGACAGTTTTTATTACATTGTAAAGGAACTGGCGGATGATGTTCGTGAAGCCGGCCGTAAAACCGTAAAGAGTTTCGGCGTCAGCAGCCGTTTCGTACATCTGGAATTTTTCCGCCTGCTGGCTGATCAGGCAAGCCTCGGGAAAAAGGGCGACATTGTAGCCCTGGAAGTCAATATGCGTCCCAGCGGCGGCTTTACACCTGAGATGCTGAATTATGCCAACGGCACGGATGTGTATAAAATCTGGGCGGATATGATCGCCTATGACAGTACAATGCTTCCTCAGATGGGCCATTATTACTGTGCTTTTGCAGGACGGCGGGACGGCAGCGATTATGTGCTGGATGACAACAGCCTGATCGGCAAATACGCCATGGAAGTCTGCCAGTGCAGAAGGATCCCGGACGCACTTTCCGGAGCCATGGGCAACCGCATGATTCTTGCAAAATTTGAATCCTATGATCATATGGAAGCATTTTTTGCAGACGCAGCAAGGAAAAGATAAGTGATCAGAAAAGCGAATGACATCCCCCCTGGGGGGTTGTCATTCACGGTAAGTAAGGATATAATGAAGAAAATGGCAGAGATACCGGGCCGGCAGGGGAACAGGCCGGTGAGAGAAAGGAGAGGTTTATGCAGGAATATGAACTGGTATGGGAGATTTTTAATGAATGTGCCAATAACCAGATGAGAGATGTATTTTTCAGGGAACTCGCCACGGATGATCCGGAAGCAGAGGTCAGGCGTATTCTGAAAGACAGTGCGGATGCAGTGATTACCAGAGAAGATCTCTCAGACGGTTCCATCGTATTTCATGTGGATGTCTCCGGACTTTTGCAGAGGTATACTTTTACGCCAATTTAAGGGTTTTTCTGAAAGGAGTTTATTAATATGATGCACGAGGGACACCACCACGATCACGAATGTACCCATGAACATACACATGGAGAACATACGCATACACACGAACACACCCATGAACATACACATGAACCGGCAGCAGCTGCCAGCGAACCTGTAAAAAGAGCAGTGACCATGCTTAATTACATGTACAGCCACAATTCCGACCATACGGAAGAACTGGCAGAGATGGCTGAAAAGCTGCGCGGCCTTGGTGAGACTGCAGCAGCCGATGAGATTGACGGTGCGGTGGCAGCATTCCGTGAAGGTAATGCAAAGCTTCATGAGGCGCTTCATAAAATCGGCGGCTGATAACGAAGGAGGTTTTAATATGTGTCTTGCAAAAGTTTACGGTCACAAAAATGATGATGCGGAAGTTTTACTGGCAGACAGCATTGCCAATATCTATATGGAAGCAGACAATAAGATTCGTATGCTGGATATCTTCGGAGATGAAACAGTTGTGGAAGGTACTCTGCTGAACATGGATCTGGAAAGAAATACCGTAAGAATTGCACTGGCTCAGTAAGCAGCCATATGAGATCATGAGGTAAAATCATGATATGACAACCGCTGTGCGGAACGAATGAAGGTTCCGGCAGCGGTTTTTCTGTATATATCAGGAAATTTCGTCAGAAAATGGTGTGTTCTGCTGAAATGTATTCATACTGTGTATAGCGTATCGTGTTTCGGTTTACCGGTGGAATTTCCGTTCAATGATCTGCTGCGATTCTGTGAGGGTTTGATCCAGCTTCTCAAGAAGGTCAGGACGGCCATGGCAGGCTTCCTTTAATAAGGAAATTTCATCGTAAAGTCCCTTTCCATGGAGGACAAGGTAAGCGCCGGCATCGCTGCCTGCTGCCAGATGAATACCTTTTTCCAGAGCCAGCCGGACATTTTCCATATGACAGTCGGTGATCCGCCCAACAGCATCTTCCTGAAATCGGCCGCAGCCGCGCAGATTGCCGCAGGTTGCCAGCGTAGGAACCCATACGGCCCCGGTCTCCAGAAACAGCTGTCTGCAGGAATCATCCATGTAGTAACCATGTTCAATACTGTCGCAGCCTGCTTCCAATGCCCAGCAGATCTGCTGCGGTGTATTGACATGAACCATAACCGCAAAACCCTCCTGATGGGCGATGGAAACCATTTCACGAATCAGGGTAGGTTCCCGCAGCGGCGTGGATACTTTGCCGAATTCATCAAAATCAAGAATCCCGGAAGCCATGATCTTGATAAAATCGCCGTGTTCCCGGGACACGCGGGAGACAAGAGCGGCATATTCTGTGATCGTATCAAATCCATGTCCCACAATACCGCCGTAATAGCCGTTTTTGTGGATAGCAAAAATGGGCGTGCGATAATCAATTCCGTATGAAGGAGCAATTTCTCTGGCCCTTGCCGATACACCAAGGGCATCTCCTCCATCGCGGATAAATGAAATCCCGGCTTTCTGATATGCCTGAAATGCATTGTGAATAACAGAATCCTGCACATGATCTTTATGCAGGGAGACGGCGGCCCTGTAATTTCTGCCGTCCATAATAATATGAGCGTGACATTCTCCGTACATAGTATTTCCCAACCTTTTTTATAGCATTTGCTTCAGTTTACACCGGTTTATGGAAAAAAACAACTTGTTACTGTTCAGACTTCTGCCTCAACCCCTGCATTTCCCCGGCAGAAGCCTGAACAGTAACTTTATTTCATAAATTTCAGATTGAGGGAAAAGCTGTGCGTATGTTATACTGTAGTTCAGGAAGTACTATCCAAAAGAGGAATGAAAAAAGGGGATTTTCTGGTGAAAAACGGGATTGTATTTGAAGAAAGGCAATGCTATACTAATGGAAGCCTGAATATGATGGAATATCAGTCAAGATGGTGTGATTTTATAGAAAAGGAGTGTAAGAATGGAGAAGTTAGGTAAGATTCTGAGCAGATATCTGCTTATGTCAGTGATGGCATTGATGCTGGTCTGCTTCAGCGTAACAACTGCTTTTGCGACGGAAGGCACCGGGGAAGAAATTCCTGGTGAACTGGAAGCTACGAAAACAGCGGAGATGTTGGCCAAACTGGATCATGTCAGTTTGGTAGCTGAGAATACGGTTTACAGCGGAGAAGAAGCAGAACCGTCTGTGAAGCTGATGTACACGGATGAAGAATTAAATGTACAGGATCAAGATGTTACAGCAGAATATGTATTCTCAATATCCTGTGAAGATAAGAACAGCACAATTGTAAGCGGAAGAAAGGCAACTGTAACCGCAACGATTACTGGATATTATCTCAAGGATTCAGAGACAGTCAATTTTGCTGAAGCTAAACAGCTGACGGCTGAGTTTGAGATTGCACAGGCGGATATTTCAGCAGCAGCAGATCTGACATTGAGTAAAACTGAATTTACTTACAACGGCAAAGAACAGAAGCCGGATATTACAGTAAGTAAAAAAAGTACAGTACCTGTAGATGAAGCTGATTATGATATTGCAGTAACTGATGACCGGATAAATGCAGGAACCAAAACGGTTACTGTAACCGGCAAGGGGAATTTCAAAGGTAAATTAGAAAAAACATATAAAATTAAGCAGGCAGATTTTTCAAATCTTGAAATGTCTGCAAAATTAACATCAGTTACCTATATTGCCGATGGTTCTGAAAAGAAACCTGCTGTTTCGGGTATCAGCGCCAAATTGGGCGGCAGTATAAGAAATTTAACATCCGGAGAATATTCTGTACAATCTGTAAATTATGTTAATAATACGAATGCCGGAACAGCAAGGGCTGAAATCAGTGTTACCGGCCGGGGAACTAATTTTACCGGCTCAAAAAAAATATCAGTTAATTTCACAATCAGTACAGCAGAAATCAGTGTTGGCAATGTGACATATAATGGAAAAGTGCAGACACCAACTGTTACAATAAAGGTAAATAATAAAACATTGTCAGTAAATACTGATTATGTGGTGACTTGTCAGGATAAAAATGCAGGAACAGCCACAGCTGTTATAACATTCAAAGGTAATTACAGCGGTACGATAAAGAAAACTTTCGAAATTTCTCCCCGTAAGATTACGTCTTTGAGCCTGAGCAGCAGCAGTTATACATATAATGGAAAGGTTCAGAAACCTGACTTGACGGTTAATGCTGATTCTCTTAAACTGTCTGCTTCCGGAGACTATACGGTTGCAATAACTGACAGTAAAGGAAACAAAGACAGCAGTATCAATGCAGGTACCAAGACCGTTACTGTAACAGGTAAAGGTAATTATACGGGAACTCTGACAAAAACATATACGATTAATGCCAAGAGTCTTTCTTCTGCTTCCGTTACTCTGGCAAAGACAACATATTCTTATAACGGGAAAACACAGAAGCCCGGAACTACGGTAAAAATCAAATTAACGTCAGGGACGGTTACTCTGACGAAAGACAAGGATTATACGGTAAGCTACAGCACAGACTGCAAGAGCATCGGAAAGAAGACAGTCACGATCAAAGGCAAGGGCAATTACAGCGGTACGGTCAAAAAGACCTATAAGATTGTTCCGGAAAAGGCATCAGGATTAAAAGTCAGCAGCCGCGGAACCAGTTCACTGAAATTGACATGTACCAAAGCGAAATCCAAAGACTGTTCCTATCAGTTTATCATTAAGAAGTATGATTCCAAAGCCAAAAAGTGGGTGCAGGTAAGTTCGAAGAAAACAACTTCCAACTCCTATACTTTTAAAAAACTTGATGCGGGCAGAGTTTATGCATGTTACGTGAGAATTTATAAAAAGGTTGGATCAGATACATTTTACGGCAGCTGGTCATCTGCGATGAAGACACCTACTGCTCCTTCCAAGCCTGTTATGTCCTATGCAGTCAAAACAGGAAGCAAAAGCATGAAGGCAGTATGGAAAGCAGTATCTTCGGCAACCGGTTATGAAATTCAGTATTCTACGAAGTCTGATTTTTCTTCCAATGTAAAAACGATTACTGTAAAAGGAAGAACAACGACTTCCAAAACGATCAGCGGTCTGAAAAGCAGCGGTACGTATTATGTAAGAGTCAGAGCATATTATACTTATAATAAGAAAACATACAGAGGTTCATGGAGCAGTAAGGTTTCAACTTACTATTCCAACGTATATGCTTCCTATACTACATATTACAACAGCGGCAATAAAAACCGTTCTACAAACCTGAGACTGGCATGCAATGCCATCAATGGAAAGATTCTGGCAAACGGAGATACATTCTCTTTCAATGGTATTGTCGGGGTGCGTACGGCTGCCAAGGGATATAAAGAAGCCATCATTTATGAAGGCGGACAGGAAGTCGGCGGCATCGGCGGAGGCATCTGTCAGGTTGCAACTACTCTGTTTAATGCGGCGCTGAAAGCAAACTTTACAATTGTAGAAAGACACCAGCACAGTATGACAGTTCATTATGCTCCTCTGGGATATGATGCAGCAATTGCATGGGGCAGTAAGAATCTGAGATTCCGCAATAATTCCGGAACCAGTGTAAAGGTGGATATCCATGCTTCCGGAGGTACATTGTCGGTTAAGTTCCTGACCAATACCTACAAAAAACCGCCGGCTGTTTCCACAAAAGTAACTGTTCGCAACGGTGTTTACACATTGAAGAGATATGTAAACGGAAAAGTGAATTATACAACCACCAGTGATTATCTGGATAACTGATTCCGGACACTGAAAAGTATCCCGGATTAGAATATACATCTGTCATGGGCAGTGTACTGCACTGTTCATGACAGCGCCTGTTGCAGGCATGAATTTATACTGTGTAAAATCAGGAGGAAAAGATGAGCGTTAAAAGAATCTATGTTGAGAAAAAAGAGCCTTTCGCAGTTGCTGCCAAGGAACTGCGGCACGAAATCCGCGGATATCTGGGAATCAAAACCGTAACAAAAGTACGGGAACTGATTCGATATGATGTGGAAAATATTTCAGAAGATATTTACAAAAAGGCTGTCAACACTATTTTTTCAGAGCCCCCGGTAGATGACGTATATGAAAACAGCTTTCCTGCTCAGGAAGGCGATTTGATTTTTTCTGTCGAATTCCTTCCCGGCCAGTTTGATCAGAGAGCGGATTCCGCAGAACAGTGTGTCAAACTGCTGAAAGAAGATGAAACACCGGTTATTCGGTCTGCTGTTACTTATGTGATCAGCGGTGAACTGACAGATGCTGATGCTCAGGCGATTAAAGCGCACTGCATCAATCCGGTGGATTCAAGAGAAGCATCTGCTGAGATTCCGGATACACTGGTAGCTGTATATGATGAACCTGCAGATGTACTGATTTTCGAAGGTTTCACCACCATGCCGGAAGCGGAACTGAAAAAACTGTATGATTCTCTGGGTCTGGCCATGACATTTAAGGATTTCCTTCATATTCAGAACTATTTCTGTTCAGAAGAACACAGAGATCCTTCCATGACAGAAATCCGCGTACTGGATACATACTGGTCCGATCACTGCCGTCATACCACATTCCAGACAGAACTGAAGAATGTGGAATTTCTGGATGGTGATTACAAAGAACCAATTGAAAAGACATACAGGCAGTATCTGGCTGACCGCGAAGAAATTTTAAAAGGACGCTCTGACAAATTTGTCTGCCTGATGGATCTGGCTCTTATGGGCATGCGTAAGCTCCGCAAGGAAGGAAAACTGCAGGATCTGGAGGAATCCGACGAAATCAATGCCTGCAGTATCGTGGTTCCCGTGGAGATCGACGGCGTTACAGAAGAATGGCTGGTAAATTTCAAAAATGAAACACATAATCACCCTACTGAAATTGAACCTTTCGGTGGTGCTGCTACATGTCTGGGCGGTGCGATCCGCGATCCGCTGTCAGGACGTACCTATGTATATCAGGCTATGCGTGTAACAGGTGCTGCAGATCCTACATTACCGGTAGAGCAGACTTTGAAGGGCAAGCTGCCCCAGAAGAAACTGGTCCGCGGCGCAGCTCAGGGCTACAGCTCTTACGGTAATCAGATCGGTCTGGCAACCGGTTATGTAAAAGAAATTTATCATCCCGGTTATGTGGCAAAACGCATGGAAATCGGTGCGGTTATGGGAGCAGCTCCCAGACGTGCGGTCATCCGTGAGACATCTGATCCCGGTGATATCATCATCCTGCTGGGCGGTCGTACCGGTCGTGACGGCTGCGGCGGTGCAACCGGATCTTCCAAGGTACATACCGAAGCTTCCATCGAAACCTGCGGTGCGGAAGTACAGAAGGGTAATCCTCCTACAGAGCGTAAGATTCAGAGATTGTTCCGCCGTGAAGAAGTCAGCCATCTGATCAAGAAATGCAACGATTTCGGTGCGGGCGGTGTTTCCGTTGCCATCGGTGAACTGGCAGATGGTCTGACGATCGATCTGGATAAAGTTCCCAAGAAATACGCCGGTCTGGACGGCACTGAAATTGCCATTTCCGAATCTCAGGAAAGAATGGCGGTTGTGGTAGATCCCAAAGATGTGGCACAGTTCCTTGCCTACGCAGAGGAAGAAAATCTGGAAGCTGTTGAAGTGGCAGTTGTTACCGAATCTCCCCGTCTTGTAATGAGCTGGAGAGGCAAAACCATCGTTGATATCAGCCGTGCATTTCTGGATACCAACGGCGCTCATCAGGAAACGGATGTTACAGTAGAGATTCCTTCCAGAGAGGACAGCCTGTTCAAAGCAGAACCTGTTGCGGATGTGAAGACCGAATGGATCGACATGTTAAAAGATCTGAATGTATGTTCACAGAAGGGACTGGTAGAGCGTTTTGACGGTTCCATCGGTGCCGGTTCCGTATTCATGCCTTACGGCGGCAAATATCAGCTGACAGAAACACAGGCCATGGTTGCCAAGCTTCCCGTATTGAAAGGCAAAACAGATACCGTAACCATGATGGCATACGGTTTTGATCCCTATCTGTCATCCTGGAGCCCCTATCACGGAGCTGCCTATGCGGTTGTATCTTCTGTTGCAAAGATCGTTGCAAACGGCGGTGATTATTCCAGAATCCGTTTTACTTTCCAGGAGTATTTCAAACGCATGACAGAAGACAGTAAACGCTGGGGCGTACCGTTCTCCTCACTGCTTGGCGCTTACGATGCACAGCTGGGCTTCGGACTTCCTTCCATCGGCGGTAAGGATAGTATGTCCGGTACATTCAATGATTTGAATGTACCTCCTACACTGGTATCCTTTGCTGTAGATGTAGCAAGCGACAAGACCATCATTTCACCGGAACTGAAGAAAGCCGGCAACTGCCTGATGCTGTTCAGAATTGCGAAGGATACTTACGATATGCCTGATTATGAACAGATTAAGGAATTATACGGATTTATCCATGAAGCAATCAAAGCAGGCGATATCGTTTCTTCTTATGTTGTGGAAAGAAAGGGTATTGCAGAGGCTGTTTCCAAGATGGCATTCGGCAATGCACTGGGCGTACAGCTGGATTCCAATGCGCTTGATGCATCTGAACTGTTTGCACCGGGCTGGGGCAATCTGGTCTGCGAAGTACCTGTGGAAGCTGTTGAAAAACTGTCTTCTCACGGTATCCTGATCGGCAGCGTGATCAAGGAAGCAGTATTCAGCTATGGGACAGCAGTGATCAGCATGGAAGATGCAGTAAAAGCATGGAGTGAAACACTGGAGAGAGTATTCCCTACCAATTCCAATGCGGAAGCAGAACCTGCAGAATCACAGCTGTATAATGCAGAGAAGATCGTAATCTGCAAAAACAAGGTTGCAAAACCGAAGGTATTCATCCCTGTATTCCCGGGTACAAACTGTGAATACGACAGCGCGAAAGCATTCGAGAATGCAGGCGCTGAAGTGATGACCCGTGTATTCTGCAATATGACACCTGACAACATCCGTGAATCTGTAGATGAATTTGTAAAATGTATTGAACAGGCTCAGATCATCATGTTCCCCGGCGGTTTCTCCGCAGGCGATGAACCGGAAGGTTCCGCAAAATTCTTTGCAACAGCATTCCGCAATGAAAAAGTAAAGGAAGCGGTTGAAAAGATGTTGAAGGAAAAAGATGGCCTGATGCTGGGTATCTGCAATGGTTTCCAGGCACTGATCAAACTGGGACTTGTTCCTTACGGTACCATCGCACCTCAGAAGGCAGACTCACCTACACTGACCTACAATACCATCGGCCGCCATGTTTCAAAGATGGTTTACACAAAGGTTGTTACCAACAAATCGCCCTGGCTTGCACAGGCAGAGCTTGGCGGTGTATACTGCAGCCCTGCATCCCACGGAGAAGGCCGCTTTGTAGCAAGCAAAGAATGGATCGACAAACTGATGGCAAACGGACAGATTGCTACACAGTACACCGATATCAACGGCAATGTTTCTATGGATGAGTATTGGAATCCCAATGGATCCTACTGTGCAATTGAAGGTATCACAAGTCCTGATGGCCGTATTCTTGGCAAGATGGCACATGCAGAACGCCGCGGTAAATCCGTTGCAGTGAATATCTTCGGTGAACAGGATCTGAAACTGTTTGAATCCGGTGTGGCTTACTTCAAATAATATATAAAGCAAAATGATAATGTGAAAATGCTGCGGAAAGGATATCGGCCTTTCTGCAGCAGCGCTCTGCGGGGGTTTGCCCGCAGAGCATCTGCAGCAAAAGCTGCTGTAAAAACGAGTCCAACAGCAGGCAGTGTCTGCAGCCTGCTTCTATTCTGTTAACATGTAATGGAGTCTGTATAAACAGTGTCGGGCAGTATCGGCTTCCGCCTCTGTTTTCTGTATGCCGGAGATCCCGGCAGTATTTGAGATGCTTTTTTTAAACGATAAATTAAATCTTTTTTTCAGATGGATGATGATTGGAGCTGTTTTTCTGCTGTTTGCGGCCTGTTTTCTTGGCTGTACCCAGAAAAGGCTGAAAAAATCGGGTTATATCCGTTTTCTGTATATTTTTATGATTCTATCGGGGGCAGGAGCTGTTTGTATGCTTCTGGCAGGTCTGGTCTGTCTCCTGTCACCGCTTCACATTTTTATGGACCGGTGGACTTTCTGTATGGCGGGCTGGAAAGCTGCGTCAGGAAATATGCAGTTTCCATTTGTATTCTGTGCAGGATGTATCTGGGCTGTCGGTGTGATTCTGCATATCTGCGGATATTTCAGGAAACAGAAGTCTCTGAACCATCTGTGCATACTGAATCAGCCGGTGACTGACGTGCAGACAGGAACCATCTTTGAATGTGCAGCCGGGAAAACCGGACTTGATAACATTCCTATGCTGTTTTCCAATGAGGCTGTCAGAATGCCGTTCCTTAAAGGGATTCTGCATCCGGCGGTTGTAATACCGGCCCGTCCTCTGTCGCCGCATGAGCAGATGCTGGTTTTCTGCCATGAACTGACACATTATAAACGCCATGATCTGATCTGGAGATATTTCCAAAGATATGTTCTGGCATTTTACTGGTTTATTCCGATTCGTTCCTTCTGGATGGATCTGTTTGTAGAACTGCAGGAAACCCTGTGTGATATCGATGTCTGCCGCAGCTGCGGAAACAGTTTCAGCGCAAAAACCTATTATATGACGATTCTGACCCTGTCTGCGGGGAAACAGCTGAAAACGGACAGCCGGTTTGTGTCCCGTCTTTCAGACCGGGCAGGACAGCTGGAACGCCGTATCGGCAATATGACAGGCTACCGCAGAGGAAACAGGAAGAAGGGACTTGCAGCGGTTGTAACTGCGGCTGGAAGTATCCTGTTTCTGCTTAATATTTTTGCGGGAATATGCTGGCCTGACTTTTCTGTCAGGCAGAATGAAAAGGTAACAGGGATCAATCAGAATATGAGCAGGGAAGAAATCTGCGCATCTGCTGTATATGATGAAACTGTGAATCCTGTTCAAAGTACAGATCTGCAGGATGATGCAGAAAGTAAAGGAGACAGGACAGAAGCAGAAGATATGAACGGTCCGGAAGAAAAACACAGTGAGTATGGACTGACATGGGGAGAACTGGCTGTTTATAATCTCGATGCAGGAGAGAAAATCAGCAGTGAAGTATTCCGGGGAGAAGAGGGGCAAAATCTGATTTTTATGGCCGCAGCCTCCAGAGGAGGGTGCGAAGTACGTCTTGTGGGTGGAGAAAAATGTGTTTTTGCCCATAATATGGAGGATACAGGAAGTCTGACACTGGAACTTCACGATGAAGATTATCGTCTGGAAATCCTTAATACCGGAAATGCTGATATAAAAATAGAAATGTACTGTGACAGATAACAGATTTCGGGGGCTGTAAAAGTCCCCGAAATCTGTTATGGGGGAATACTGTACGAAAATCGAAATATCCGGACTGCTCTATTTTGTGCAGAAGCAGCACGCTGCGAAAAACAGAATTGCCAGAGGAATATACAGGATCAGAAATCCCAGGGCAAGCGCTGCAGGTTTCCTGCTCCGGAAAAGCGGGAATTTCCTGCGAAGTTTCGTTTCTGACAGGAGCAGTACCGGAAGAAACAGCATGAAAGCAGCCAGAATGACCCTGCAGAGATGAAAAATCAGAGTGCCGTCTGCCATGTACTGCGGAGAGAGGCTGAACGCGTACAGAATCCCGATACAGGCAGCCATATGATAAAAAACAGAAAAAAACATACAGAGTAGATTGCCTGACCGGTAGCCCAGCAGCCTGCGCCCGGCAGGAGGCGATTTCCTGCGCCTTTTGACGACGGGCTCGGTCTGTTCTTCTCCTTCTCTGTTATTTTTTTTGCTGTTTTCTTCTACTGTTGTTTGTGGACCTGCTGTTCTTTCGGAAACAGTGCTGCTTTTCAAAACAGAAGGATTTGCGGAATGGGACAGTGTGTGTGTCTGTTTGTTTTTTTCCGGGAAGTCCGGATAATGAATTGCCGGACCGGAATCCGGATTGAAGTATGTATGCTTCTGATTTTCAGAGGTATTATCATGTACATGTGTCAGATCTGTGTTGCAGAAAGGGCAGCGGGACGCCATGCCCGATACATCCTTCTGACAATGGGGACATTTAATTAATAAAGCCATAAGCGATTCTCCTGAAATTTGTATTTCTCCGCTCTGCAGATAAAAAATCATCCTGTATGAAACAGTTTGTTGATCAGTGCGTACCGTATTAGTATAGCACGAAAGAAGAAGGGATTCTACAGGAAAGTCGTGCATATATTTTGATAAAAACATCTGGTGAGAATATGTACCGCTCTTTTGTGTTTCGATTGATCCGGACAGCAGCGTTTGCATATCTTATTTCTGCAGCATCGGTTTTTATTCTTTCCTGGGCTTTGTATGTGATGAAATGGGAGGCTGCCGGCTCAGAGATGGCTGTCCGGCTGGTTTATTTTCTTTCCTGTCTGGGAGGAGGATTTCTTGCAGGCAGGGAATTTCGTGAAAGACGGCTGTTATGGGGAATTCTCAGTGGAATCCTTTATGCGTTGATTCTGCTGACTGTGTCACAGCTGACAGGAGGGCTGGGAAGCAGCAGCGTGCCGGAGATTGCAGTGATTTTTGCAATCTGCGCCGCAGGGGGAGCAGCGGGCAGCTTTTTCAGCTGAAAATCACATCTGTTGGGTAAAAAATACAGATGCGTATGAAAAAAGTAATTGAAATTATGAAGCGGCTTTGATATACTGGGTGTAATTGTGGAATAGTGTACCTTGGATTTTTTCAGGATACACGTTGCAAAATTTAAACAGGAGGTTCATTCATATGAAACATATTAAAACTTTAACAGGCAGCAGCTTAAAGGATACTATGAAAAAAGGCGGATGCAAGGAATGCCAGACATCCTGTCAGTCAGCTTGCAAGACATCCTGCACAGTTGGCAATCAGAGCTGTGAAAACAATAAATAATTAACAGTTACCAATGAAGCAGAAGTACAGGGGCACTCTGTCAGACGGAGTGTCCCTGCATCTTTGCACAGAGATATTCAGAGCCCGGCTCTGGATCATTACAAATTTTTGACTGGCCGCCCGGAGCGGATAGAAAGGACTAATTGTGATTCATCAGTATAAAAGCAATGGATATAACATTGTACTGGATGTATGCAGCGGTTCCGTTCATGTAGTTGATGATATAACCTACGATGCCATTGGCCTGTATGAGAATCAGGACAGAGAGCAGGTATTGGGAGAACTTGCAGAAAGATATCCTCAGGTATCCGGACAGGAGCTTGACGAGGTTCTCGGAGAAATCGAAGAACTGAAGGAACAGGGGCTACTGTATGCAGAAGATATTTATAAGGATTATGTAATTGACGTTAAGAACCGTACTACGATCGTGAAGGCACTCTGCCTTCATGTGGCGCATGACTGTAATCTTGCCTGCAGATACTGCTTTGCAGGAGAGGGAGAATACCATGGCGACCGCTCGCTCATGAGTTTTGAAGTGGGCAGAAAAGCACTGGATTACCTGCTTCAGAATTCAGGTTCCAGAAGAAATCTGGAAGTGGATTTCTTTGGAGGCGAACCTCTGCTGAACTGGGAAACAGTAAAGAAGCTGGTAGCCTACGGACGAAGCAAAGAAGAGGAATATAATAAAAAATTCCGCTTTACGCTGACGACAAACGGCGTATTGCTGAATGATGATGTGATTGATTTCTGTAATAAGGAGATGTCCAATGTGGTATTAAGCCTGGATGGACGAAAAGAAGTCAATGACAGGATGAGACCCTTCCCCAAGGGAGCGGGAAGTTATGACATCATTGTCCCCAAATTTCAGAATTTTGTAAAAAAACGCGGGGATAAGGATTATTTCGTAAGAGGTACTTTTACGAGAAATAATCTGGACTTTTCAAAGGATCTGCTGGAATATGCCGATCTGGGCTTTGAAAAGATGTCCATTGAGCCTGTTGTAGCGCCTCCGGAGGCGGATTATTCCATCAGAGAAGAAGATATTCCGCAGATTCTGGAAGAATATGACAAGCTGGCACTGGAATTTATTCGCAGAAAGAAAGCTGGAAAAGGTTTTACCTTTTTCCATTTTATGATAGATCTGAATCAGGGTCCCTGTGTGGCAAAACGTCTGTCAGGCTGCGGAGCAGGTACGGAGTATCTGGCCGTAACGCCCACCGGCGATTTTTATCCCTGCCATCAGTTTGTGGGACTTCCGGAATTTCTGCTGGGTAATGTGGATGACGGCATTACCAATACGGAGGTTCAGAAGGAATTCAAACAGTGCAATGTGTATGCAAAGGAAAAATGCAGAGACTGCTTTGCAAGATTCTACTGCAGCGGCGGCTGTGCTGCCAATTCCTATCAGTTCCACGGTAAGATTACCGATGCATACGATATTGGCTGTGAAATGCAGAAAAAGCGTATCGAATGTGCCATTATGATTAAAGCAGCGCTTGCTGAGGAAGAATAAAGGCAGGATACGTGAAAAGATAACAGGCTCTTTGGGAGTCAAGGAGGTTTCGTGATGAGCAAAAACAGAAAAGCCGGCAATAAGACAACTGGCGTGCTTCGTCTGGCTGCTGCTGTAATCGCACTTGTATTGCTTACATATGTTGCGGTTCTGGGAATTGGTTTTGAGCAGTCCGGCAGTGCATATGATATCAAACTGGGGCTGGACCTGGCCGGCGGTGTCAGCATTACTTATCAGACAAAGGACAGCAATCCGTCTGCAACCGATATGTCAGATACGATCTATAAACTTCAGCTGAGAGCACAGAGCTACAGCAGTGAAGCGGAAGTATATCAGGAAGGTACCAACCGGATCAATGTGGATATTCCGGATGTTACCGATGCCAATCAGATTCTGGAGGATCTGGGTCAGCCCGGTTCCCTCGTTTTTCAGGATGCAGAAGGCAATGAAGTTCTGAGCGGTACAGACGTAAAATCGGCAGAAGCCGGAATCGTATCTCAGGATAACGGAAGCACGAAGGAATACGTGGTAAACCTGACGCTGACTGACGAAGGTACAAAGAAATTTGCAGAAGTAACACAGGAGAATGTGGGCAATACCATTTCCATTATCTATGATGGGGAAACGGTCAGTGCGCCTACTGTTAAAGAAGCGATCACCGGCGGCAAGTGCAGCATCGACGGTCTGGAAAGCTATGAAGCGGCAGAAACACTGGCTTCTACCATCCGTATCGGTTCCCTGAAGCTGGAACTGGAAGAAATCCGTTCCAACGTGGTAGGTGCAAAGCTTGGTTCCGATGCCATCAGCACCAGCCTGAAAGCAGGCGCGATCGGTCTGGCACTGGTTATGCTGTTCATGATCGTATTCTACCTGATTCCCGGTGTGGCAGCTGCTCTGGCGCTGGCTATTTATGTGGCAATGACTGTCTGCCTGCTGAGTGCGTTCCAGATCACACTGACGCTGCCCGGTATTGCAGGTATTGTCCTGACCATCGGTATGGCGGTGGATGCCAATGTCATTATCTTTTCACGTATTCGTGAAGAACTGGCGGAAGGTAAATCCGTCCGCATGGCCCGCAGAGACGGATTCTCCAAAGCACTGTCTGCAATTCTGGACGGTAATATCACTACACTGATCGCAGCTCTTGTACTGTATCTGATGGGCTCCGGTACGGTAAAAGGTTTTGCAACTACACTGGCGATCGGTACACTGCTGTCCATGTTTACAGCACTGTTTGTAACAAGATTTATTCTGACCGGTCTGTATGAGATCGGATTCCGCGATCCCAGATTCTACGGCAAAAAGAAGAATCCGAAGCCCATGCCTGTGCTCGGTATTATTCAGAAAAAGAAGATTTTCTTCTCCATCGCTGCAGTCATCATTCTCTGCGGTGTGGGAGCAATGATCTACAACGGTCCTGTGAAAGGCGGCAATATCCTGAATTACAGTCTGGAATTCCAGGGCGGTACCTCCACATCCGTTACATTCAACGAGGATTATACCATTGAAGAGCTGAATGAAAAGGTTGTGCCTCTGTTCTCCGAGGTGACCGGCGACAATGATATTCAGATTCAGAAGGTAACCGGCTCCAATCAGGTTATTTTCAAGACAAAGACACTGGATACGGAACAGCGCCAGACGCTGGAAGACAGTCTGATCGATACATTTGAAATCGACAAGGAGCAGGTTCAGGAGGAGAGTATTTCCGCTACGGTCAGCCGTGAGATGAAGCAGGATGCCATTGTGGCAGTGCTTCTGGCAGCTGTTATGATGCTTCTGTACATCTGGTTCCGTTTCAAGGATATCCGTATTGCAGCCAGCACCGTTATGGCTTTGCTGCATGATATTCTGGTGGTACTCACATGCTATGCCGTACTGCGCTGGTCCGTGGGCAATACTTTCATTGCCTGCATGCTGACGGTTGTAGGTTACTCCATCAACGATACCATCGTTGTATTTGACCGTATCCGTGAGAATACACGAAATATGAAGCGCGGTGAACAGCTGGAGGATGTGATCAACCGAAGCGTTTCACAGACACTCAGCCGAAGCATCAATACTTCCATCACAACAGGCATCATGGTACTGGTACTGCTGATCTTTGGCGTATCTTCCATCCGTGAGTTTGCAATGCCTCTGATGGTTGGTATCTGCTGCGGATGCTTCTCATCCGTATGTCTGGCAGGCAACCTGTGGCATACCATGAAGTCCCTGAAGAAAAAAGAAAACTAAGGGGTCAGGCGGATACGCCGCACCGAGGAAACACACCGTGCTTTCGAGGTTGACTCTGAACAGTTACGTTATTTGGATAGAGGATTTATGTATAAAATAATCAGAAAATGCGGACGTGCCAAGCGCGCGGAATTTCAGACCGTGCACGGCACGATCCAGACACCGGTTTTTATGAATGTAGGTACGGCAGCAGCCATTAAAGGTGCCGTATCCACCGAGGATCTGGAACGGATCGGAACACAGGTGGAATTGTCCAACACCTATCATCTTCATGTAAGACCGGGTGATAAAATTGTCAAACAGATGGGCGGTCTCCATAAGTTCATGGTATGGGATAAGCCGATTCTGACGGATTCCGGCGGATTTCAGGTGTTTTCGCTGGCTGGTCTGAGGAAGATCAAGGAGGAAGGCGTTCATTTTCATTCCCATGTGGATGGGGCGAAGATTTTCATGGGGCCGGAGGAAAGCATGCAGATTCAGTCCAATCTGGCTTCCACTATTGCCATGGCATTCGATGAATGCATTCCAAATCCTTCCACCAGAGAGTATGTGGAGCGTTCTGTAGACCGGACCACCAGATGGCTGGTGCGCTGTAAAGCTGAGATGGCCAGACTGAACAGTCTGCCGGATACCATCAATCAGCATCAGCTGCTGTTCGGCATCAATCAGGGCGGAACATATGATGATATCCGTATGCGTCACGCAGATGAGATTTCACAGCTGGATCTGGACGGATATGCTGTGGGAGGTCTGGCAGTAGGGGAATCTCATGAGGAGATGTATCATATACTGGACTGCACCGTCCCTCATCTGCCGGAAGACAAACCCACCTATCTGATGGGTGTAGGTACCCCTGCCAATATTCTGGAAGCGGTTGACCGGGGAGTAGACTTTTTCGACTGCGTTTATCCCAGCCGCAACGGCAGACATGGACACGTCTATACAAAGCATGGCAAACTGAATCTGTTCAATGCAAAGTATGAGACGGATCCGCGCCCCATTGAAGAGGGATGCGGATGCCCCGCCTGCAGGCGTTACAGCAGAGCTTATATCAGACATCTGCTGAAAGCGAAGGAAATGTTGGGTATGCGTCTTGCAGTTTTGCACAATTTATATTATTATAATCATTTAATGGAAGACATTCGTCTGGCCATTGAAGAAGACAGATATCCTTCCTTTAAGGAGGAAACTCTGTATCAGCTCACCCAGGGCGAATAAATATACTGCAGAAAGCTGCAGAGAGAATTTCAGGAGGTTAATGATGGGACAGACAGCAATTATGATCATTTACATTGTTGCACTGGTTGCACTGATGTATTTCCTTATGGTAAGACCCCAGAAAAAGGAACAGAAGAGAATGGACGCTCTGCTGGCCAGTGTGGAAATCGGTGACAGTGTATGTACTACAGCAGGTTTTTACGGTGTTGTAATCGGTATGGAAGGTGATACGGTCATCGTTGAATTCGGCAGCAACAAGAACTGCAGAATTCCCATGAAGAAAACCGCAATTGTTGAAGTGGAAAAAGCATAGGAAAAAGCTGATCGTACCAAAGGCGGTACGGAATAGGGCTCCGGAGTGCGAGGGCATTCCGGAGTTTTTGGGTTTTATATGACAGGAAAATTGAAGGAGGTTTTTCCATGGCGAATGTGATTTCAGATGAAACCATCGATTATGTTGGAATTCTGGCGAAACTTGAACTGTCAGAAGAGGAAAAAGAACGGGCCAAAAAGGATATGGAAGAGATGCTTGATTATATTGACAAGCTGAATGAGCTGGATACCAGCGGTGTGGAGCCCATGTCCCATGTTTTCCCCGTGAAAAATGTATTTCGTGAAGACGTGGTAACCAATGGCGACGACAGAGAGAATATTCTGGCCAATGCTCCCTCCGAACAGGACGGTGCATTTACGGTGCCCAGAACATTTGATTAGGAGGCAGCAGATATGAGTTTAATGGAATTAACGGCCGTAGAACTTGGCAGAAAGATTCAGGCAGGCGAAGTGTCGGCTGTGGAAGCGGTTCAGGAATCTCTGGCAAGAACGAAGGCGCTGGAAGAAAGTGTTCATGCATTTGTCAATCTGGATGAGGAGAATGCACTGCGCAAAGCGGCAGAGGTTCAGAAGCGGATCGAAGCCGGAGAACTGACAGGTCCTCTGGCCGGTGTGCCGGTGGCAATCAAGGACAATATGTGTACAAAAGGGGTGCTTACTACCTGCAGTTCCCGGATTCTGGGCAATTTTGTACCCACCTATACATCAGAAGCAGTCATCAATCTGGAGAAGGCAGGTGCCATCATGACCGGCAAGGCCAACATGGATGAATTTGCCATGGGCTCCACCACGGAAACTTCTGCATTCGGCGAAACGAAAAATCCCTGGAATTTAAACCATGTACCCGGCGGATCTTCCGGCGGTTCCTGCGCAGCTGTAGCAGCAGAAGAAGTCAGCTTTGCGCTTGGCTCCGATACAGGCGGTTCCATCCGCCAGCCCAGCTCTTTCTGCGGCGTAACCGGCATCAAACCTACCTACGGAACGATTTCCCGTTACGGTCTGATCGCTTACGGCTCATCTCTTGACCAGATCGGGCCCATTGCCAAAGATGTGACAGACTGTGCTGCCATTCTGGAAACGATTGCTTCCTGGGATCCCAAAGACAGCACCAGTGTAAAACGGGAGAAATACGATTTTACCTCTGCTCTGGTGGATGACGTAAAAGGAATGAAAATCGGTATTCCCCGTGATTTCTTCGGCGCAGGCCTCAATGAAGATGTGAAAAAAGCGGTTCTCAATGTGGCGGAGGTGCTGAAATCAAAGGGAGCGGAAGTGGAGGAATTTGACTTCAAACTGGTAACCGATTATGCGATTCCCGCTTACTATGTAATCGCCTGTGCGGAAGCAAGTTCCAACCTTTCACGTTTCGACGGCATCAAGTACGGTTACCGTACAGAAGACTACACTGATCTTCACAATATGTACAAAAAGACACGTTCAGAAGGTTTTGGTCCGGAAGTGAAGCGCCGGATCATGCTGGGCTCTTTTGTACTGAGTTCCGGTTATTACGATGCTTATTATCTGAAAGCGCTGCGCACCAAGGCATTGATCAAACAGGAATACGATAAGGCGTTCAGCAGATACGATATGATTCTGGCACCTGCAGCGCCCACCACGGCTCCCCGTCTGGGCGAAAGCCTGAGCGATCCCATGCAGATGTACCTCAGCGATATCTACACCATTTCCGTCAATCTGGCCGGTCTGCCGGGTGTTACGGTTCCCTGCGGTACGGACAGCAATGGACTTCCCATCGGTGCGCAGCTGATCGGTGACTGCTTTAAAGAAAATACGATTCTGAGAGCAGCCTATGCATTTGAACAGTCCCGCGATTATGTAAGATGTGATCTGGCTGAGAAAGGAGTGAACTGATATGAGCAAACAGTATGAAACCGTCATTGGTCTGGAGGTTCATGTGGAACTGGCCACCAAAACCAAGATTTTCTGCGGATGCAGTACGGAATTCGGCGGAGAACCCAATACGCATACCTGTCCTGTCTGCACCGGCATGCCCGGTTCACTTCCAGTTCTCAATAAAAAAGTGCTGGAATATGCAGTAGCAGTGGGTCTGGCTACCAACTGTCAGATCAACCAGTATTCCAAATTTGACCGTAAGAATTATTTCTATCCGGATAACCCGCAGAACTATCAGATTTCCCAGCTGTATCTGCCCATCTGCCATGACGGCGGCGTGGAGATCGAGACGGAAGCAGGCAAAAAAGTGGTGGGAATCCATGAAATCCATATGGAAGAGGATGCGGGCAAGCTGATCCATGATGAATGGTCCGATTGTACGCTGGTAGATTTCAACCGTTCCGGGGTTCCGCTGATTGAAATCGTATCGGAACCCGATATGCGCTCTGCCGATGAAGTCATCGCCTATCTGGAAAAACTCAAAATGATCATTCAGTATCTGGGCGCTTCCGACTGCAAGCTGCAGGAAGGCTCCATGCGTGCCGATGTCAACCTGTCTGTCCGTGAAGTGGGAGCGGAAAAGTTTGGCACCAGAACCGAGATGAAAAATCTGAATTCATTCAAAGCTATTGCCAGAGCCATCGAAGGAGAGAAAGAACGTCAGATCGACCTGCTGGAGGCAGGAAAACAGGTGGTACAGGAAACAAGACGCTGGGATGACACGAAGGAATCTTCCTACGCCATGCGTTCCAAGGAGGATGCGCAAGATTACCGCTATTTCCCCGACCCCGATCTGGTTCCCATTGTGGTCAGCGATGAATGGCTGGAAGAAATCCGCAAAGCACAGCCGGAATTCCGCACGGAAAAGCTGGCACGTTATAAGGAACAGTATGAAATTCCCGATTACGATGCGGAAATTATTACAGCATCCAAGAAAATGGCGGATATTTTCGAAGCGACTGTTGCTCTCTGCAATAAGCCCAAAAAGGTATCCAACTGGCTTATGGTGGAAACCATGCGTCTGTTAAAAGATCGGGAAATGGAACCGGAACAGATCCGCTTCTCACCGGAGCATTTTGCAAAGCTCATTGATCTGGCTGACAGCGGTGCCATCAACAGCACTGTAGCAAAAGAAGTATTTGAAAAAATGTTCGATGAAGATATTGATCCGGATGCTTACGTAGAAGAACATGGATTAAAATCCGTCAACGATGAAGGTGCTCTGCGGTCAGAAATTGAGAAAATCGTCGCGGCTAACCCAAAATCGGTGGAAGATTACAAGGCAGGCAAGAAAAAAGCCATGGGATTCCTGGTAGGACAGACCATGAAAGCCATGAAGGGAAAAGCAAATCCCCAGATGGTAAATCAGATTCTCACGGAAATACTGAGCAGCTTGTAGGATTATGGTTCAGGCTTCGGGGCGGGCAGGTGAGAGAAAGACGGTGAGGCAGAATGACTGTGATATCCTGTACAGGGACGCGCTTTCGCTCGGGATCAAACGCAGCGGATGCTAACCTCGCAGCCCTTCTTTTAGAAGGCCCGCTCGCTAAGCACCGGCGTTTTCTACGGTCCCTTTTACAGGATACCACAGTCATTCTGCCGCCGTGGTTTTTTTTTCGCCTGCTCACCTGCCGGAGGACGAAGCGCTGAATCATATTTGGGAGATTGACGTATAGGAGCGATGGCTTTGACCGGGCGTGGTTGGGGCTGTCGTTTTTTTGTTGGAATGGGAGAAAAGTGATATATGAATATACAGATTTTCGGTACGAAGAAGAGTTTTGACAGTAAAAAGGCGGAGCGTTATTTTAAAGAACGCGGTATTAAGTATCAGTTTATCGATATGAAGGTAAAGGGGCTCAGCAGGGGGGAGTTTCAGTCGGTTTGTCAGGCAGTGGGCGGTTATGAAAAACTGATTGATCAGGATTGCAGGGATAAGGATTTACTTGCTCTGGTGACTTATATTGCAGAAGAAGACAGGGCGGAGAAGATTCTGGAGAATCAGAAGATTATTAGAATACCGATCGTCAGAAACGGAAGGCAGGCGACGGTGGGATATCAGCCGGATGTCTGGAAAAACTGGAAATAGATGGTTGCTCCTCTACTTTACGCAGGTTGCTGCTTTGTATCTGGGATGTTACAATAATTAAGAAATCAAGGTGCAGAGCAGAAAGAGGTGGAGCTATATGGAATATGTAACAGGAAAAACAATCAGAAGGTTAAGAGAGAAAAAAAGACTGACGCAGAGGGAACTGGCGGAAAAGCTGATGGTCAGCGATAAGACTGTGTCCAAGTGGGAGACGGACCGGGGGCTTCCTGATATCGGGATGATCGGGGAGCTGTCCGGTGTTCTGGGTGTGTCGATTGCGGAACTGCTGACAGGGGACTGCAGGGAGAATGAAAATCCGGCGGGTAATATGAAAAAAAATCATTTTTATGTCTGTCCTGTCTGCGGCAACGTTATTACGTCAGTGGGAAGAGGAACATTTCATTGCTGCGGAATCCTGCTGCCGGAACAGGAAGCGGAGAACATGGACGAAGGTCATAACATGGAGATTTGTACGATTGATGATGAATATTGCATGACCATGAATCACCCTATGAGTAAAGAGCATTATATTTCTTTTCTTGCCTATGTGACTTCAAGTACAGTGGAAATCATTAAGCTTTATCCGGAACAGGATATATGCGTCCGATTCCGTAAAAAGGGACATGGCTGGCTGTATGGATACTGCAACAGGCATGGGCTGTTCCGAAAGCTGATATGATGAAAAAAGGGCTGCCGCACTAACTATATCATATCAAAGTTAGTGCGGTAGCCCCATGTATCTCAAGTGCCTCCTGCCCGTTTCTGGGAGGCGTTGTCTGATCTACTCTATATGAACGGCATAACATATCGGTATACGTAAAAATTACTTCAGATCAAAACTAAAATGTAATTTTTTTGAAGCTGGCCACAAGTGATACCAGCAGGACTGCCTGTACGATTACAAACATCATAGTAATTCACATACCCGTCTTTCTTAAGATTTAAATTTTTTAAAATTGTTTCATCAGGTTAAAAATATCAAGTCGCTGTTACTGCATTTCATTAAGCCACAAAAGCGAGAATGCTTTCGGGAATTTCTACATTTCCTTCTTTGGCTTTCAGTTCAAGCGGCTTTGAAAGATCCATACTCAGAATACCGAGAACGGATGTTGCGTCTACACAGTAGTTACCACAAATCAGATTATACTGATGACCGGTTTTGGAAATTTCAGTAACAAATTTCTTAACCTTTTCCAAAGTGTTCAAGTTTACCTTGCATGCATTCACGATGATCAACTCCTTTTCTGTGAATTAATGAGCAGATTTATATAAAAGCCTGAGGGGTTAAATCCGGTATCCTTTTTTCATTTCTGTATTGCTTTCAGATACCTTTCTCAAGGCTGCATCTGCATTATAGTGTGTTAAAGTGGAAAAATCAATTGTTATCCTGTATGAAGATTTTAAAAAATCAGTCTGATTTACAAAAAATATGCAGATAATTGTAAAGGTACCTTTAGAAAAGAAATGAGATATTGCACAAAAACAAATGGATATTTTTGGTAAATATTGATTTTGACTTTTTCCGGATGTATTTTAAAGTCACAGAAAACGATGAAATACAGGGGCAAAATAGACAAAAGAAGATGTTCCTGCCTGGAGAATGCAGGGGGTGAGGCAGGATACCACAGTCATTCTGCCGCCGCCGGCTGTCTTATTACGGCAAAAAGGAGTTTAAAGAAACAGCAATAAAAGGCTTGACAGCAGGGCTTTTTGGGGATTAATCTGAAAAAGCTTTTCGAAAAGAGATATCTGAAAAAAGTATTTTTCGGCTCGGGGCATATTTATCTAATCACGTTTCTGCGTCTGTATTATAACGATGCTGCTCATTATCATGCTGTATCAGATGATGTAAAAACAAAAGTAAAAACACCCTTCCCGGATGTGTCATGAGGCATAATCCGGGGAGGGTGTTTATCAATTACTGTTTCTCCATGCTGCAGATGGTTCGTGTTGTTCCGGTTACGGCATATTCAAAGGTGACAGAATCGCCTGCTTTCAGGAAAGGAAGGGACGCATCCAGCGTAATGGAGGCTGTATAGATATTCTCATCTCCATCCAGCAGGAAATAGTACCGGGTGTTGCCGCCTACAACAGCGGAAGAGACTGCTGAAATCGTGCCGGAAACGCTGGCTTCAGGTATCAGAGCTTCGGTTTCTTCCTGCGCGGAATTTTCTTCGGAATCGGAGTTCTGTGTGCTGTCAGGGGCGATTTCACCATTTTCAACACCAAGGGCTGTTGCGTAATTGGCCATGGCAGCCTTGACTGTGGTACCGGTACCGACTACCTGATACTGCTCCACATCTACAAAAGCATACATCTTGACAAGTCCTGCCGCGTCCTTCAGTGACATAAAGTAAGTAGGACGGTCGGAAATGTTGAGCAGCAGGGGGAATGTTGCCGTATAGTTCATCTGCTGCACCTGTCCCTGGGCAGAAGCCATGGCAGATGCTTCCGTTGCACCGGGAACCGTGTAGTATTTTGCCTCTTTTGTTCTCAGGTTGACCAGCATGAAACCGATATTGGACTCGTCGCTGGTTACGGAGGTTACGCCTGTGTACAGATAAACATCGTCGCCGATGGCGATATAATTGTAGCCTGCCGTAGTCTGACGTACGCCTTTCTGTCCGAACATGGAATTGATGTAACCGTTCTGATACATACCGTAGTAATCCAGCTGATTGACGATCAGGCTGGAAATAAATACCTGATCCACCCATGCAGGAATATCTTCCAGTTCATAGTACTGGTCTTCACCGGTGATGGCATTGACCAGAACGACGCCGGAAACATCCTTGCCGCTCCAAAGTCCGATCCGGTAGCTGATAACGGGAGCAACCCAGAAAGGAGTTCCTTCTTCATTGATCTCGAAAGAAATATCTTCAAAATCGAAGATCAGGGTCGGATGAGCAAAACGCAGGTGACGGTTGATATTACGGAAAAAATATTCACTGGGGGAATATTTCATGCCTTCATCAAGACGCTTTAAAGACGTTTCCTGTGTAACCATATTGACCATAACGTAGGCGGGAATCCCCTGAGAACGATTGGTGAACCACTTGATCATGTCACCGTACTGCAGAGGCGTTACCCTGTAGGGGGTTCCCTGATAGTTGATCTGTGTATACATATCCATGATTTCAAACTGGGATACCAGGTCGGACATCTCACCCAGCTTTCTGTTGCCAAGGCGCTGTGCGGAGTCCTTGTCAACCACCGGGATCTGATTCATGGAAAGCTCTGCCACATCTGCGGCAAAATCCCCATCCTCGACTTCAATCAGTCCGGCGTAGGCACCTGAATGGAAGAACGGATGTCCGATGATACCGCCGGCGAACTGAATCACAATAATTGCAATCAGCAGCAGGGCGCCAAGAAGAAACGGTTTGCTGGTTTCTTTCAGGTTCAGCCCGCCCACGCCATGGATGCCATCCACATGCAGGGTGGTAAGAATATCTTTGATGACACCGAATCCGTTGATGATCAGGAGTACCACTACACATTGAAACAGAAAGCTCCAGAAATGTTCGCTGCGCGGATTCAGGGGCGGCAGCTCCAGATAAAACAAAATAAAAATAATGATGGCGGAAATGAGAATTCGCCATAAAGAACCGGTTAATTTCCGACTTTTCATACATACCTCCTTCTGTACAGAATCGTACACTGCAGCGGACGAAAAAGGGAAGCTTCCGCTTTTTGATTCTGATCCTGTCCGTCAGCCGCATGTTAACAGTATATCAGAAAACAGGTGAAAAAAAAGGAAATTAAGATTAAAATTGTATAAAGATCTGCGGTTTGGGCTGGATCAGGTATGAACTGCAGAGAGAAAGATTATGTGAAGATAAGGCTGGATGAAAACAAAATAATAATTAATTATCATTCTGGCGCTGCGTATGAGAATACATGAAAAAGAGGTTGTTAAAAACTGCCAAATTCAGCCCGGAACCGAGCCGTTTTTTTTCTCATAAAATGGCGCAAAAGGTTGAAATATTTCAAGAAATAAGATATTATTTAATGAACAGTTTAAATCCGGTCAGGAAATAAGATAAATTCGAATCTGGATTGTGAGAATATTCTATATTATAATGTTCTGGTAACTATCTGCGCGGATGCGGATGGCTGCCTGTTTTTGAGAACCTGGAGGGAGATAGATTTATGAAAAAGAATATTGCATTAATTCCCGGCGATGGTATTGGTCCGGAAATTGTCAGAGAAGCCCGCAAAGTACTGGATCGGGTATGTGAAAAATATGGACATGAGTTTACATATAAGGAACTGCTGATGGGCGGATGCTCCATTGATGCTTACGGTGTACCGCTGACCGATGAGACACTGGAAGCGGCAAGAGCTTCCGATTCCGTTCTGCTGGGCGCTGTCGGCGGCAATGTGGGCAATTCCAGATGGTATGATGTGGCTCCCAATCTGCGTCCCGAAGCAGGTCTGCTGGCAATCCGCAAGGGTCTTGGCCTTTTTGCCAATATCCGTCCTGCTTATCTGTATAAAGAGCTGAAGGCTGCCTGCCCTCTGCGTGAGGATATTATCGGTGAAGGCTTTGATATGGTGATCATGCGTGAACTGACCGGCGGTCTCTATTTCGGAGAACGTCATACAGAAGAAGTGGATGGCGTGAGAAAAGCTACGGATACCCTGACCTACGATGAGAATGAGATCCGCCGCATTGCCATCAAGGCATTTGAAATCGCAAGAAAGAGAAGAGGAAAAGTAACCAGCGTAGACAAGGCCAATGTACTGGATTCCTCCAGACTCTGGAGACAGGTGGCAGAGGAAGTGGCAAAGGATTATCCCGATGTTGAACTGAATCATATGCTGGTTGACAATTGTGCTATGCAGCTGGTTATGAATCCCGGACAGTTTGACGTCATTCTTACAGAGAACATGTTCGGCGACATCCTTTCCGATGAGGCCAGCATGATCACCGGTTCCATCGGCATGCTTTCCAGTGCCAGCCTGAGTGAAACAAAGCTGGGACTGTACGAACCGAGCCACGGTTCTGCACCGGATATTGCAGGAAAAGATCTGGCAAATCCCATTGCTACCATTTTTTCCGCAGCCATGATGCTTCGCTATTCCTTTGATATGGATAAGGAAGCGGATGCGGTGGAAGCAGCTGTTTCCGCTGTTCTGGAAGCGGGATACCGCACAGGTGATATCATGTCCGAGGGATGTACTCTGGTGGGAACTGAGAAGATGGGCGATCTGATCGCGGAGAGAATCTGATCATACACGATACGTTTTGCTATAGAAGACAGGAAAACATAGTTTCAAGCAATTGTTTAGAAAGGATATACAGAAATGAAAAGTGATGCAGTTAAAAGCGGTATGCAGCAGGCACCGCATCGTTCTTTATTCAATGCACTTGGTATGACAAAGGAAGAGCTGGAAAAGCCTCTTGTAGGTATTGTCTGCTCCTACAATGAAATCGTTCCCGGCCATATGAATCTGGACAAGATTGCCCAGGCAGTTAAGATGGGTGTTGCCATGGCCGGCGGTAC
Source organism: Lachnospiraceae bacterium (assembly GCA_028724245.1). GTDB lineage: Bacteria > Bacillota > Clostridia > Lachnospirales > Lachnospiraceae > TWA4. Next base: position 8,091 of record JAQYDI010000010.1, on the reverse strand, counting down.
TCCCATCATGTTCCCTGCCATTGCTGTATGCGATGGTATTGCCATGGGACATGTAGGTATGAAATATTCTCTCGTAACGAGAGATCTGATTGCCGATTCCACCGAATGTATGGCTCTGGCACATCAGTTTGATGCTCTCGTTATGATTCCCAACTGTGATAAGAATGTGCCCGGTCTGCTGATGGCAGCAGCAAGACTGAATATCCCCACCGTTTTCGTAAGCGGCGGCCCCATGCTGGCAGGACGTGTAAAGGGTGAGAAGAGAAGTCTTTCTTCCATGTTCGAAGCAGTAGGTTCCTACGCAGCAGGCACCATGACAGAAGATGATGTAACGGAATTTGAGAACAGGGTTTGTCCTACCTGCGGTTCCTGTTCCGGTATGTATACAGCCAATTCCATGAACTGTCTGACAGAAGCCATCGGTATGGGACTTCGCGGCAACGGCACGATTCCCGCCGTATATTCCGAGCGTATCAAACTGGCAAAACATGCCGGCATGCAGGTTATGGAACTGTACAGAAGAAACATCCGTCCCAGAGATATTATGACAGAAGATGCATTTATGAATGCTCTGACTGTTGATATGGCTCTTGGCTGTTCCACCAATACCATGCTGCATCTGCCTGCCATTGCTCATGAAGCAGGCGTGGAGATCGACATGGATATCGCCAATGAGATCAGCGCAAAAACGCCCAATCTGTGTCATCTGGCACCGGCAGGATACACCTATATGGAAGACCTGAATGAAGCAGGCGGCGTTTATGCCGTTATGAAGGAACTGACCAAAAAAGGCCTGTTAAAGACAGATCTGATTACGGCGACCGGTAAAACCGTAGGCGAAAACCTTGAAAACGTTGTAAACCGCGATCCTGAAACTATCCGTCCCATCGATAATCCCTACAGTGTAACAGGCGGTATCGCCGTATTAAAAGGCAACATTGCACCTGACGGCAGCGTGGTAAAACGTTCTGCAGTTGTTCCGGAGATGATGGTTCATTCAGGTCCTGCCCGCGTATTTGACTGTGAGGAAGATGCAATTGCAGCCATCAAGGGCGGTAAGATCGTGGCAGGCGATGTGGTTGTGATCCGTTACGAAGGTCCCAAAGGCGGCCCCGGCATGCGTGAGATGCTGAATCCTACTTCCGCTATCGCAGGTATGGGACTCGGCTCCAGCGTTGCCCTGATTACAGACGGACGTTTCAGCGGTGCTTCCCGTGGTGCTTCCATTGGTCATGTATGTCCTGAAGCAGCAGTAGGCGGCCCTATTGCCCTGATCGAAGAAGGCGATATCATCGAGATCAACATTCCTGCCAATACTTTGAATGTACGCCTGTCCGATGAAGAACTGGCAGCAAGAAAAGCCAAATGGCAGCCCAGAGAGCCCAAAGTAAAAACGGGTTATCTGGCACGTTATGCAAAACTGGTTACAGACAGCTGCCACGGAGCAGTTCTGAAAGGAGAATAGACCGATGCAGTTAAATGGTTCAGAAATTTTAATCGAGTGTTTAAAAGAGCAGGGTGTGGATACCGTGTTTGGCTATCCGGGCGGTGCAATTCTGAATGTATATGATGCGCTTTACAAACATCCTGAAATCCGTCATATCCTTACTTCTCATGAGCAGGGCGCTTCTCATGCAGCTGACGGATATGCGAGAGCAACCGGAAAGGTCGGTGTATGTCTGGCAACATCAGGTCCCGGTGCAACCAATCTGGTAACCGGTATTGCTACCGCATATATGGATTCTGTACCGATGGTGGCAATCACCTGCAATGTAGGCGTGGCAGCACTGGGTAAGGACAGTTTTCAGGAAATTGATATTTTAGGTGTTACGATGCCTATTACAAAACATAATTATATCGTAAAGGATGTCAGGAATCTGGCCGATACGGTCCGCAATGCCTTTCGAATTGCCAAAACAGGAAGACCCGGACCGGTTCTGATCGATATCCCCAAAGATGTAACAGCAGCTGTAACCGAGTACGAAGCAGCGGATCCCATGCCTGTTTACCGTTCTACACGGGATATCCGTGAGGAAGACATCAATGCGGCGCTGAAGCTGATTGAAGACTGCAAAAAGCCGTTTATTATGGTTGGCGGCGGCGCTGTTATTTCCGAGGCTTCCGATGAACTGGCTGAATTTGCAGCATTGATGGATTCACCGGTCTGCGATACCCTGATGGGTAAAGGTGCATTCGATGGAGAGAGCCTGAATTATACCGGCCCTGTGGGTATGCACGGCACCAAAGCATCCGATTTCGGCGTGGCCAAATGCGACCTGCTGGTGGCAGTAGGCTGCCGTTTCTCCGACCGCGTAACCGGTAATGTAAAAACATTTGCAGAGGGAGCAAAGATTCTGCAAATCGATGTGGATCCTGCGGAAGTGAATAAAAATGTCAAAGTGGATGTGGCCGTGACCGGCGATATCAAAAAGGTACTGGAGATTCTCAATGACCGTATGGAACAGGCAGATCATTATGCATGGATGTGCCAGATCAACCGTCTGAAAGAACAGTATCCTCTGACTTACAATAAGGACGTTCTTACCGGCCCTTATGTAATTGAAAAGATCAATGAACTGACAAAGGGCGGGGCAATTATTACAACCGATGTCGGCCAGCACCAGATGTGGGCTGCCCAGTACATCAAATACAAATACCCGAGAACATTCCTGACTTCCGGCGGTCTCGGAACAATGGGATACGGTCTCGGTGCAGCAATCGGTGCTCAGGTGGGTGTGCCGTCCAAACAGGTCATCAACATTGCCGGTGACGGATGCTTCCGTATGAATATGAATGAGCTGGCAACAGCATCCCGTTACAATATCCCCATTATTCAGGTATGTATCAACAACCATGTACTGGGTATGGTAAGACAGTGGCAGACGCTGTTCTACGGTGAAAGATATTCACATACGGTTCTGGATGATGCGGTGGATTTTGTAAAGGTTGCGGAAGCACTTGGTGTAAAAGGTATCCGCGTCACGAAGAAGGAAGAAGTGGAACCCGCTCTGAAAGAAGCTCTGGCATATAACGGCCCTGTTGTAATCGACTGCTATATCGACCAGGATGACAAAGTATTCCCCATGGTATCACCCGGAGGCAACATTGCAGATGCATTCTCCGAGGAGGATCTGGATAAGGTACTTGGCAAATAAACTGCTATTCACCACAGATCCCTGATCTGTGTGCAATAGATACCCCGCATATCGGGAACAACTAGGAAAAATATGCTGCGGCCTGTATTGATGCAGTAATGCGGGCCGCATAAACTGAGGAGGCGCAAGCTATGGGAAGAGTATATAACTTTTCGGCAGGTCCGGCTGTATTACCGGAAGAAGTATTAAAAGAAGCAGCAGAAGAGATGCTGGATTACCGTGGATGCGGCATGTCCGTTATGGAGATGAGCCACAGATCACCTATGTTCCAGAATATTATGGATGAGGCAGAAGCAGATATCCGCGAACTGATGGGTATTCCTTCCAACTATAAGGTTCTGTTCCTTCAGGGCGGTGCATCAACACAGTTCGCCATGATCCCCATGAACTTTATGAAGAACCGCGTTGCTGATTACATTATTACCGGCGCATGGGCAAAAAAGGCATGGAAAGAAGCACAGAAGTTCGGTCAGGCCAATGCCATCGCATCCAGCGAAGACAAAACATTCAGCTATATTCCCGACTGTTCCGATCTGCCCATCAGTCCTGATGCGGACTATGTATATATCTGCGAAAATAATACCATTTACGGTACCAAATATAAAAAACTGCCCAATACAAAGGGTAAGGATCTGATTGCTGACGTATCCTCCTGTTTCCTGTCTGAACCTGTTAATGTGGAAGATTACGCCATGATCTACGGCGGCGTGCAGAAAAATGTAGGCCCTGCCGGCGTTGTGATCGCAATTATCCGTGAAGATCTGATTACGGAGGATGTTCTGCCCGGAACACCTACCATGCTGACATACAAAACACATGCAGACAACGGTTCCATGTTCAATACGCCGCCCTGCTACGGTATCTACATCTGCGGCAAGGTATTCAAATGGCTGAAAAAGAACGGCGGCCTGACTGCCATGAAGGAAAGAAACGAAAAGAAAGCAGCACTGCTGTACAATTATCTCGATCAGAGCCAGATGTTCAAAGGCACAGTCAGAAAGGAAGACCGTTCCCTGATGAACGTACCTTTCGTAACCGGCGACAAGGAACTGGATGCTTTATTTGTGAAAGAAGCAAAGGCAGCCGGTTTTGAAAACCTGAAGGGTCACAGATCAGTAGGCGGTATGAGAGCGTCCATCTACAATGCAATGCCTTATGAAGGTGTGGAAGCGCTGGTTAAATTCATGACTGAATTTGAAGCAAAACATTAGTTTGAGGTATATTAGTTACAATTTGACAGAAAAGAGAGATGTATCATGTATAAGATCAAATGTTTAAATCCGATTTCAAAGTACGGTTTAAATTTACTGACAGATAATTACGCAGTAACAGATGATGTGAATGAAGCGGAAGGTATCCTTGTAAGAAGTGCCTCCATGCATGAGATGGAACTTCCCGAAGGACTGGAAGCAGTAGCAAGAGCCGGTGCCGGTGTCAACAATATTCCTCTTGATAAATGCGCGGAAAAAGGTATTGTTGTGTTCAACACGCCCGGTGCCAATGCCAATGGTGTAAAGGAACTGGTTGTTGCAGGTCTGCTGCTGGGTTCCCGTGATATTGCAGGCGGTATCGAATGGGTGAAGAACAATGCTTCTGATCCTGCCATCGGCAAGACCATGGAAAAAGCTAAAAAACAGTTTGCCGGCAACGAAATCAAAGGTAAAACACTGGGTGTGGTAGGCCTTGGTGCCATCGGTATCCTGGTTGCCAATACTGCTGTTGATCTGGGAATGAAAGTAATCGGCTACGACCCCTATATTTCCGTTAATTCCGCACTGCATCTGTCAACTCACGTACAGGTATGCGAGAAGCTGGAAGATCTGGTTCCCCAGTGCGATTTCCTCAGCGTTCATGTACCGCTGCTGGACAGCACAAAAGGCATGATCAATAAAGATGTATTTGCCCTGATGAAGGACGGCGCCGTTGTCCTGAACTTCGCAAGAGACCTTCTTGTTAATGATGACGATCTGGAAGCTGCAATCGAAGCAGGCAAAGTAAAATGCTACGTAACAGACTTCCCCAATGCAAAGACCGCCAACATGAAGAACGTAATTGCCACCCCTCATCTTGGTGCCTCCACAGAGGAATCAGAAGATAACTGTGCGGTTATGGCTGTTCAGGAGATGATGGATTATCTGGAAAACGGCAATATTGTGAATTCCGTGAATTTCCCCAGGTGTGATATGGGACCTGTAAAAGGTGCGGCCAGAATCTGTATTTTCAACAAGAACGTTCCCAATATGATCGGTCAGTTCGCAAGTGTTCTGGCAAACTGCGGCGTGAATATTCCGTCCATGGCCAATAATTCCAAAGGGGATCTGGCTTATACACTGATGGATGCGGATCAGGATATTGATGATGCCGTTGTTGAAAAGCTGGCTGCAATTCCTGAAGTATTCAAGGTAAGAGTCATCAGAAAATAAACGGAGACAGCCATGGCAATTGTGAAACCTTTTGTCTGCGTGCATCCTTCCGGAGATTATTTTGAAGAGGTAGCTGCGCTTCCGTACGACGTATACAGCCGTGCGGAAGCGAAAGCTTTCGCAGCAGAAAGACCGCACTCTTTTCTGAATATTGACCGGCCTGAAACTCAATTTGCCGATGATCAGGATATGTATGCAGATTGTGTATATGAAAAAGCATCGTCCATGCTGCAGGAATGGCAGCAGGATGGTATTCTGGAGCAGGAGGAAGAAGCCTGCTATTTTATTTATTCCCTGACTATGAACGGAAGGGAACAGACCGGCATTGTGGGCTGCAGCAGTGTGGATGATTATTTGAATGATGTTATCCGTAAACATGAATTTACTCTGGCAGAAAAGGAAGAAGACCGGATCCGTCATGTGGATGTCTGCAGCGCACAGACCGGTCCTATTTTTCTGGCCTACCGCCATCGGGATGATATCCGGAGCATGGTCAATCAGGTAAAGCAGACGAAACCCATGTTTGATTTCGTTTCGGAAGACGGTGTGCGTCATTCCGGATGGAAGGTGGCGGATCCTGCCGTGAATCAGGCAATGGAAGCTGCCTTTTCCGATATTCCGAGAACCTATATTGCAGACGGACATCACCGCTGTGCTTCTGCTGTAAAGGTGGCGCTGAAGCGCAGAGCAGAGAAACCGGATTATACCGGCAGAGAAGAGTTCAACTATTTTCTGTCGATTCTTTTCCCTGATGATGAATTGAAAATCCTGCCTTATAACCGGATGGTAAAAGATCTGAACGGCATGACATCGGATGAATTTCTGCATAAACTGGAGGAAAAGTTTCATATTAAGAAAGTTTCCACCGCTGTTCATCCCAGAAAGAAAGGTACCTGCGGCATGTATCTGAACGGGCGCTGGTATCTGCTGGAGCAGAAACAGGAGTATGTAAGCAAAGACTGTGTGGAAGGACTTGATGTGGCTTATCTGCAGAATGAGGTACTGAGTCCCGTGCTTGGCATTCAGGATCCGAAGACCGATCACCGGATTGAATTTTCCGGAGGGATCAGGGGGACGGATTATCTGGAAAAACGGTGCAGGAATGATATGGCAGCGGCGTTTTCCATGTATCCCACCTCCATTCAGGAACTGTTTGCGGTAGCGGATGCGGATCGGATGATGCCGCCTAAATCTACATGGTTTGAGCCGAAGCTCCGCAGCGGTTTGTTTATTCACCGGTTTGAAAAAAGTGGGGAGTAGTATATGAAAGTTGTAATTCAGCGCGTACAGCGTGCATCGGTTGCCATTGACGGGCAGGTGCATGGCGCCATCGATAAAGGATATCTGGTTCTGCTGGGCGTAGGACATGAAGATGATGAGAAAACTGCGGACCGGATCGTAAAAAAGATGATCAATCTGCGTATTTTTTCGGATGAAAACGGTAAAACCAATCTTTCTCTGAAAGACGTGGGAGGCGCTCTTCTGGTAGTTTCCCAGTTTACTCTGTATGCAGACTGCAGTCACGGAAACCGCCCCGGATTTACCAATGCGGCAAAACCGGATCATGCCAATGCACTGTATGAATATTTTGTATCAAAATGCAGGGAGCAGGTGGACCGTGTGGAAACGGGTGTTTTCGGCGCGGATATGAAGGTGGAACTGGTTAATGACGGGCCATTTACCATAATTCTGGAATAATTACAGTTCTTGTAATAGTTTCTTTAGAAAATCTTCACATTTACTTTGCCATTTTTGTATTATACTGTAATGGCAAATATTTGTGGAAGGATATTGGAGCGTGAGAAACTCAGGTAAAAACCGGCGCGGGAAAAGGTGCTGGTTCTTTCGGATTATTACAGGAATTTTGAAAATTATTATCGCCGCCGCCGCGCTGTTTGTACTGGTGGTGGGCGGTATTAATCTGGATATGATCGTCGGAACTTCCGGTCGGATCCTGACGCAGGAGGAAGCTGCGGAACTTACGGATGTGGACTATATTCTGGTTCTGGGAGCCTCTGTCAGAGGTACAGAACCAAGTGCCATGCTGAAGGACCGGCTGGATGTGGGGAACAGTCTGTATGAAGCAGGTGTTTCCGACACACTGCTTATGAGCGGTGACGGGAGCGGACAGTATTATAATGAAGTAAATACCATGAAGCTGTATTCAGTACAGGCGGGTGTGCCGGAAGAACAGATCGAAGAGGATCCGCTGGGGCTCTGCACTTATGACAGTATCCGGCGTGTGATTGAAGAGTATGATGCGGAGAAGATCGTAATTGTGACACAGAAGTATCATATGTACAGAGCACTTTACATAGCACGCAGGCTGGGAGTGGAAGCTTATGGCGTCACTTCCGATGCCAGAACCTATTCGGATCAGACTTCCAGAGAAATCCGTGAGATTGCTGCAAGATGCAAGGATTTTTTTATGGTGTGGCTCGGAGATTGTTCCGGCACCACACTGGAGAAGCTGACTGACAGAATCGAGCAGCTGTCGGCAAGGTACTGATCTG
>JAQYDI010000009.1 GCA_028724245.1 Lachnospiraceae bacterium | reverse complement strand
TAAAATTTAAATTTACAGGAGTCAATTTTTTATACTGAGGAGACGTAAGAATGGGTGAAAAGAAGTTTATGGAGATTCTGAATAAGCTGGTCGAGCTTGGCAAGAGCAAGAAGGGTGTTCTTGATATGAACGATATCAATGAGCAGCTTCAGGGGCTTGATATGACGCCTGAGAATCTGGAACACATTTATACGTACCTGGAAAACAAAGGAATCGATGTTCTGCGTGTCATGAATGATGAGCTTACCAATGCAGAAAGTGTCATCCTCGACGTTGATGAAGATGATTTCAACGGATCGGATGAGGACGAAGAAGAGATCAATCTGGACGCCATCGATTTATTGGACGGAATCGGAACCGAAGATCCGGTCAGGATGTACCTGAAGGAGATTGGAACCGTGCCGCTGCTTACCGCGGAGGAAGAGATTGAACTTGCGAAGATGAAAGCCGAAGGCGATGAGAAACAGAGAGCGAGAGCAAAAGAGCGCCTTGTAGAAGCCAATCTTCGTCTTGTTGTCAGCATTGCGAAGCGTTATACCGGCAGAGGCATGAGTTTCCTGGATCTGGTGCAGGAAGGGAATCTTGGACTGATCAAGGGTGTGGAGAAGTTTGATTACACCAAGGGGTACAAGCTGAGTACTTATGCTACATGGTGGATCAGACAGTCTGTTACGAGAGCACTTGCTGATCAGGCCAGAACAATCCGTGTTCCGGTACATATGGTAGAGACTATCAACAAGATGTCGAAGATGCAGCGTAAGCTGACACTGGAATATGGTTATGAACCCTCTGTTGCAGAGCTGGCGAAGGCGCTGGACATGACGGAAGAGAAAGTGATGGAAATTATGCAGATCGCGCGCGAACCTGCATCATTGGAGACACCTATTGGAGAGGAAGACGACTCCAATCTCGGCGATTTTGTTGCAGACGGCAATGCCGTGACTCCTGAGGGCAATGTTGAGTCTGTAATGCTGAGAGAACATATCCAGACACTGCTGGAAGATCTGAAGGAACGGGAGCGTCAGGTGATCGTACTCAGATTCGGTCTGGAAGATGGACATCCCAGAACGCTGGAAGAAGTCGGAAAGGAATTTAACGTAACAAGAGAACGTATCAGACAGATTGAAGCAAAGGCTTTAAGAAAACTGCGCAATCCTGTCAGAAGCCGCAGGATCCGTGATTTCCTTGCATAGGATCTGACAGGATCCGGAGAGCGGAATCTGCTTTGAGTATCAGTTGTTACTGGACGGCTGTATGGAACGGTCGTATATATTGATTATAACGAAGGACTGCCTTCTCTGAATTATGTGGGAGGGCGGTCCTTTTTTATTACAGAAAATTGTATTTCATGATTTATTTATATTTATTTTATAGTCTTTTTATTTGCCGTTTTTGTATTACATGTGTATAATAAAATCATTCAATAGATTAATTGTGCATCATGAGTGCATTGAGCACAGTGAATCCGGTACCGATGATAGATGATACTTGGTAGCTGTTCAGAGCCAGGCAGATTTGTACCAAAAGTGTGACGAAGGTTTGCCTTCAGGAGTACTTTTTCGAACAAATCTATTTGGTGGATACGTCACACCAGAGAAACACATAGTGTTTTCGAGGTTGGCTCTGAACAGTTACAATATTTGAATATACACATGGAGGTAAAGGTTATAACAGAGAAAAGTAAAGTACAGCCGGATCCTGTAATGAAAGATTACTGGAGAAACAACCGACGGTTTGCAGACCTGATCAACGGCTGCCTGTTTGAAGGGGAACAGGTTATTCACGCGGAGGATCTGTCTGCGTATGAGACGGATGAATCGACGATCATCTCCGGCAGAGGGGAAAAGAAGATGACGATTCTGCGCAATCGTGATATACTTAAGATGTGTGTACCGGAAGCGGGATTTGTTTTGATTGGTATTGAGAACCAGCAGAAAGTGCACGGCTACATGCCGCTGAGGATAGCTGTGTATGACATACTGGATTATGTGAAACAGCAGAGACAATGGGAAGAGGCAGCCAGGCAGGAAGGAGATCAGAAGAACAGGAGAGTGCGGCAGAAAAAAGAAACAAAGCTGGTACTGTCGGGTCATACAGGTGAGGTCTTATAATAGAGAATTTTTTAAAGATCCGGAAGTATACAGCTTTTTTGAAGCCTGTCAGCAGCTGTATCGTGTAAAAGGCGATTTATCTGCCCTGAAGGGAATACGCCTGACAAAGGAAACAGCAGCAGCGGTAGGAACAGTAACCGGGAGCAGAGAGCTGATAGAACTGGCAGAAACGGAAGGGGGAGAAGTTGATATGTGTATGGCACTTGATAATCTGATAAATGAAAAGGTATCGGAAGGAAGACGTGAAGGAAAGCGTGAAGGAAGACGTGAGGGTAGACATGAAGGAAGACGCGAAGGAAGACGTGAGGGAAAACTGGAAGCCTGTATCAGTCTTCTGGGACAGGGTCTGATCAGTGTGTCGGCTGCGGCGCAGGTAAGCGGCCTGACTGAGGAAGAGGTTCTGCAGGAATTGAAAAGGAGAAAAGGCAGTGCCGGTTTATCCGAATTTGATTCCCGAAATGAGGGAAAGTCATGAATATTGCAAAAGTGAATTATCAGAAAGAATTGGAGAAGACTCTGGGAGAACTGGAAAGGGAGGGCAGGGTACCTTCTCTTCTGCTGCATGGCTGCTGTGCTCCCTGCAGCAGTTATGTGCTGGAGTATCTTTCTTCTTATTTTAATATAACCATGCTGTTTTACAATCCCAATATCGGAGACGGCGGTGAGTATGAAAAGCGTAAAAAGGAACTTCTGCGTATGATTGATGAGATGGAGTTTCGGTATCCGGTATCGTACAGGGATTGTGAATACGATCCAAAAGAGTTTTATGCTGCTGTTCCGAACCGTGCAGAGGATAAAGAGGGCGGGGAAAGCTGCTTTCAGTGTTATCGTCTGAGGCTGGAAAAGACTGCGCTGGAGGCCGCAGAAGGCGGATTTGATTATTTTACCACTACTTTGAGTATCAGTCCGCTGAAGAATGCGCAGAAGCTGAATGAAATCGGCAGGGAACTGTCTGAGAAATATCAGGTGCCGTATCTGTATTCGGATTTTAAGAAGAAAAACGGGTATAAGCGGTCCATTGAATTGTCGGCAGAGTACGGGCTGTACAGGCAGAACTACTGCGGATGCGTATTCTCGAAAAAAGAAGCAGAGATGAGAGTTTAAAAATAGTATGGTTGAAAATGCCCGGATCAATGCAGACTAAAGTGGAAGCATATAAAACTTCTGTAATCGGTTAAAGGTATTCTATCACGATGATAAAGATTGTGATAGAATGCCTTTTTTGAAACCTTGAAGAAGATGTATTGCACAGCGAAAAAATGATATAAGTAGAAGTTGTATAGCGGAGAGGTTGGATCAGGAGAAAGTTATAATTCATTTATATTTATTTTATAGTCTTTTTAGTTGCCATTTTCATGCCACATGTGTATAATAAAATCATTCAATGAATTAATTGCGTACTATAAGTTCATTGTTCATAGTGAATTCTCTGAACGGTTACGATATTTGAATATACATATGGAGGTAAGAACTATAACAGAAAGAAATAAAGTTCAGCCGGATCCTGTAATGAAAGATTACTGGAGAAACAACCGACGGTTTGCGGACCTGATCAACGGCTGCCTGTTCGAAGGGGAGCAGGTTATTCACGCGGAGGATCTGGCTGCGTATGATACAGATGAATCAACGATCATCTCCGGCAGAGGGGAAAAGAAGATGACGATTCTACGCAATCGTGATATACTTAAGATGTGTGTACCGGAAGCGGGATTTGTTTTGATTGGTGTTGAGAATCAGCAGAAAGTGCACGGCTACATGCCGCTGAGGATAGCTGTGTATGATATACTGGATTATGTGAAACAGCAGAGACAATGGGAAGAGACGGCCGGACAGGAAAGCAATCAGAAAAAGGGGAGAGCACGGCAGAAAAAAGAAACAAAGCTGAAACTGATACCGGTTTACTCTCTTGTGGTCTATTACGGCGAGTCAGAATGGAAGGAAGCACAGTCACTGTGGGATATGATGGATGTTCCAGCGTACATGGAACCGTATATCAATAACTGGAACTGTCGGATCATACAGGTGAGGTCTTATAATAGAGAATTTTTTAAAGATCCGGAAGTATACAGCTTTTTTGAAGCCTGTCAGCAGCTGTATCGTGTAAAAGGCGATTTATCTGCTCTGAAGGGAATACGCCTGACAAAGGAAACAGCAGCAGCAGTAGGAACAGTAACCGGGAGCAGGCAGTTGATAGAACTGGCAGAAACGGAAGGGGGAGAAGTTGACATGTGTATGGCACTTGATAATCTGATAAATGAAAAGGTATCGGAAGGAAAGCGTGAAGGAAGACGTGAGGGAAAACTGGAAGCCTGTATCAGCCTTCTGGGACAGGGCCTGATCAGTGTGTCGGCTGCGGCGCAGGTAAGCGGCCTGACTGAGGAAGAGGTTCAGCAGGAATTGAAACGGAGAAAAGGCAGTTCCGGTTTATCTGAAGCAGAGATGAGAGTTTAAAACTGCGTTTCCTGCCATGAAGCCTGAACAGCGATAAGGTATCAAAAATAGTGCACAAAATAAGCTGTAATCTCTTTACAGTTTGGTGAAAAGAGATTAAAATATAGTTAGATTTCCGCGCGCAGGAGGCATTATGCCCTGCGGGGCGGATAAGAATTCCAGGAGGAAAAGTCAAATGAAAGTATTAGTAATCAACTGCGGCAGCTCATCATTAAAGTATCAGCTGATCGACTCTGAGACAGAATCAGTATTAGCAAAAGGTCTTTGCGAAAGAATCGGTATTGACGGTGTTCTTACCCATTCTCCTGCAGGCAAGGACAAAGTGGTATTTAATGATCCGCTGCCGAACCACACCGTAGCAGTCAGCAACGTATTAAAACAGCTGACAGATCCTGTGAACGGCGTTATTTCCGATCTGAGCGAGATCGGCGCTGTAGGCCACAGAGTGGTACATGGCGGTGAGAAATTCTCAAGCTCAACCGTTATCACTGATGATGTAATTGCTGAAATCGAAAAGTGCTCCGATCTGGCACCTCTGCACAATCCTGCCAACATCATTGGTATCAATGCATGCAAGGAACTGATGCCCGGCGTACCTATGGTAGCTGTATTCGATACCGCTTTCCATCAGACCATGCCTGAAGAAGCTTATCTGTACGCTCTGCCTTACGAATACTATGAGAAGTATGCAGTTCGTCGTTACGGCTTCCACGGTACAAGCCACAGCTACGTTTCCAAACATGCTGCTGAAGTACTGGGCAAGAACATTGAAGATCTGAAGATCATCGTTTGCCATCTGGGCAACGGCGCTTCCATCTCTGCTGTACAGAATGGCAAGTGTGTAGAAACTTCCATGGGTCTGACTCCTCTGGAAGGTCTGGTTATGGGTACAAGATGTGGTGATATCGATCCCGCTATCCTTGAGTTTATCGCCAACAAGGAAGGCCTGAACATCAACGAACTGTTAACTGTATGCAACAAAAAGTCAGGTGTACAGGGTATCTCCGGTGTATCTTCCGACTTCAGAGATCTGCATGCTGCAGCAGAAGAAGGCAACAAGCGTGCTAAAGCTGCTCTCGATGTATTCTGCCATCGCGTAGTGAAATATATCGGCGCTTACGCAGCAGTTATGAACGGCGTTGACGTGATCTGCTTCACAGCAGGATGCGGCGAGAATGATAAGGAAGTTAGAGCACAGATCATGGGCTCTCTGTCTTATCTGGGATGCAAGCTGGATGCTGCAAAGAACGATGTTCGCGGTAAAGATGCTGTAATCTCTACAGATGATTCTACTGTAACAGCTATGGTTGTTCCTACCAACGAAGAACTTGCAATTGCAAGAGAAACTGTAGCACTGGTATAATACGAATTCATATATCGCATCATAGGGATCAAAGCCTTTTGATCCCTGTGTCAGTTACCTGATATTTAATTGAATAAGGAAGGTTCATATGGTTAATCAGAGCGTTGTGGTCTGTCATGCGGAGGGGCTTCATTTACGTCCCGCCGGAAAGTTTGCAAGACTGGCACGAGGTTTTCAAAGTGAGATTACTATCAGAACCGGTACAAAGAGCCTGAATGGAAAACAGGTAGTCAGTATACTGTCCGGTAATATCAGTATGGGGGATCGGATCAAGATTTACTGTGACGGTGTGGACGAAGATGAAGCTCTTGAGGCACTGGTCTGTGAGTTGGAAAACGGAGAAGGAAACAATTAACTGTGGGGCCGAATGAAAAAAGTATTATATAAGATTACGTAAGATAATGTAAGCAGCAGCGGCTGTCTCATAAGCTGATTGGATCAGCGGGCGAGACAGCCGCTGCTGTCGTTTCTGAAGAATAAACTCTGATAAACAAAATATTGGAAAACAGAAACTATGAATTGTGTCTAAAAACGTTTTTTGTGCGAAAAACAGATGTTATTATCTGATAAAATATCTGTAAAATCCATAATTAACATATTATCTGATAATAGTTCCGATTTTTACACTTTACACCTTTAAGGTATTGTAGTAATATGGCCACAGACCTTGCCGGATTCGGCACGGCCTGTGACGGAAGAAAGACTCGTATGTCCTGCATGTGTATGCTTTGTATCTGCATATGCGCTCTGTATTCATACGGGCATATACAGCTTTGACAGCGGCAGGCATAAGGGTTCAGAAAGGAATGATAATATGGAAGGTAATCGTACAGTACAGACTCCCGGTCTTTATGATCCCAGATTTGAGCATGATAACTGCGGTATCGGTGCTATTGTTAATATCAAGGGTATCAAGACACGTAAAACCGTAGATCAGGCGATGCAGATCGTTGAAAATCTGGAGCATAGAGCCGGTAAGGACGCAGAAGGAAAGACCGGTGACGGTGTTGGTATCCTTCTGCAGATTTCTCATAAATTTTTCAAAAAAGTAACTGCTCCTCTGGGCTTTGATATTGGTGAAGAGAGAGAGTACGGTGTCGGTATGTTTTTCTTCCCTCAGGACGAGCTGGAAAGAAATCAGGCGAAAAAGATGCTTGAAGTCATCGTGGAGAAGGAAGGACTGAAGTTCCTGGGATGGAGAGAGGTTCCAACCAAACCCGGCATCCTGGGCAAGAAGGCACTTGATAAGATGCCCTGCATTTTACAGTGCTTTATCAAAAAACCGGACAACTGTGAAAAGGGTCTTGCATTTGACCGCAAGCTGTATATCGCAAGACGTCTGTTTGAACAGTCCAATGACTATACCTATGTAGTATCCATGTCAAGCCGTACCATCGTTTATAAAGGTATGTTCCTTGTAGGCGAACTTCGCGGTTTCTACTGCGATCTGCAGGATGAGGATTATGAATCTGCCATTGCAGCGGTTCATTCCCGTTTCAGTACCAATACAAATCCCAGCTGGGAGAGAGCACATCCCAACCGTCTGATGGTACATAACGGTGAGATCAACACCATCCGCGGTAATGCCGACAAGATGATTTCCCGTGAGGAAAGCATGGAGTCCAAATATTTCAAGGATGATCTGCTGAAGGTCATTCCCGTTATCAACGAAGAAGGTTCCGATTCCGCCATGCTTGACAATACGCTGGAATTTCTGATGATGAGCGGCATGGATCTTCCTCTGGCGGTTATGATTACAATTCCCGAACCCTGGACCAATGACAAGTACATGGACCAGCAGAAGAAGGATTTCTATAATTACTACGGTTCCATGATGGAGCCCTGGGACGGACCGGCGTCCATCGTATTTTCCGACGGTGACCTGCTGGGTGCGGTGCTTGACCGCAACGGCCTGCGTCCTTCCCGTTACTATATTACATCCGACGGCTACATGATCCTGGCATCGGAAGTCGGTGCGCTGGACATTCCCGTTGAGACCATTGTGAAGAAAGACCGTCTGAAACCAGGCAAGATGCTGCTGGTTGATACAGTCAAAGGTGTTCTGATCAATGACGAAGATCTGAAAAAATATTATGCGTCAAGACATCCCTACGGGGAATGGCTGGATGCAAACATGAAGGAACTGAAGGATCTGAAGATTCCCAATAAGAGTACACCGAAGATGAGCAGAGAAGAACGCCTGCGCCTTATGAAGACATTCGGTTATACCTACGAGGAATTCCGTACCATGATCCTTCCCATGGCAAGAGACGGCGGAGAGGCTGTTTCAGCGATGGGTGCGGATACTTCTCTGGCGGTTATGTCAAAGAACCATCCGCCGCTGTTTAATTATTTCAAACAGCTGTTTGCGCAGGTTACCAACCCGCCCATCGATGCAATCCGTGAGGAAATCGTTACTTCCACCGAAATCCATCTGGGCTGCAGCGGCAACATTCTGGAAGACAAGCCTGAAAACTGCCGCATGCTGAAGATCCGTAATCCGATTCTGACAAGTACAGACCTGCTGAAGATCAAGGCCATGTCGGGAGACGGCTTTAAGGTTGTCACCATTCCGATTCTTTATTATAAAAATACTTCTCTGGAGAAGGCAATTGACCGACTGTATCTGGAGGCTGACCGTGCATTCAAATCAGGTGCTACGATCCTGATTCTGTCTGACCGGGGCGTGGATGAAAGCCGTGTGCCGATTCCTTCCCTGTTAGCCGTATCCGCGCTGCAGCAGTATCTGGTAAGAACAAAGAAGAGAACAAGTGTTTCTCTTATTCTGGAAAGTGCAGAACCGAGAGAGGTTCATCATTTTGCAACTCTGCTGGGCTACGGTGCTTCTGCTGTCAACCCTTATCTGGCACAGGAAGCTGTTAAATATCTCTGCGAGACCGATATGCTGGATAAGGATTATCCTGCTGCCATTGATGATTACAACAATGCAGTACTCCACGGTATTGTCAAGACAGCATCCAAGATGGGTATTTCTACTATTCAGTCTTATCAGGGCTCCAAGATTTTTGAAGCAATCGGTATTAATTCCGATGTGATCAATAAATATTTCACCGGTACTGTCAGCAGAATTGAGGGTATCAGCCTGAAAGATATTGAGGAAGATCAGAATTACCGTCATAATGCGGCATTTGATCCGCTGGGACTGGGTACCGATACCACACTGGACAGTCTGGGCGATTACAAGATGCGTTCCGGACAGGAGCAGCATCTGTACAATCCCAAAACGATCCATTTGCTGCAGCAGTCTACACGCACCGGCAATTACGAAATGTTCAAGGAATATACCAGAACACTGGAAGAAGAGCTGGATGAATTCCATATCCGCGATGTGATGGATTTTGTTTACCCGGCAAAGGGCGTTCCTATTGAGGAAGTGGAAAGTGTAGATTCTATTGTGAAGCGTTTCAAGACAGGCGCCATGTCCTACGGCTCCATTTCACAGGAAGCCCATGAGACACTGGCCATTGCCATGAACCGCATCGGCGGACGTTCCAATTCCGGTGAAGGCGGCGAGCGTCCCGAGCGTTTCAAACCCGACAGCAACGGCAATAACAAATGTTCCAAGATCAAACAGGTTGCTTCCGGACGTTTCGGTGTTACCAGCAGATATCTGGTCAATGCGGAAGAAATCCAGATCAAGATGGCACAGGGTGCAAAACCCGGTGAAGGCGGTCATCTGCCGGGCAAGAAGGTTTACCCCTGGATTGCAAAGACACGTTATTCAACACCCGGTGTTTCTCTGATCTCACCGCCTCCTCATCACGATATTTACTCCATCGAGGATCTGGCGCAGCTGATCTATGACCTGAAGAATGCCAACCGGGATGCACGGATTTCCGTTAAGCTGGTTTCCGAGTCCGGCGTAGGTACGGTCGCAGCAGGTGTTGCCAAGGCAGGTGCGCAGGTTATCCTGATCTCCGGTTTTGACGGAGGTACCGGCGCAGCGCCGAGAAGCTCCATTTTCAATGCAGGTCTTCCCTGGGAACTGGGTCTGGCAGAAACCCATCAGACACTGATCATGAACGGTCTTCGTGACAAGGTCATCGTTGAGACAGACGGCAAGCTGATGACAGGTCGCGACGTGGTGATCGCTGCTCTTCTGGGTGCGGAAGAATATGGTTTTGCAACAGCTCCACTGATTACCATGGGCTGTGTCATGATGCGTGTATGTAATCTTGACACCTGTCCTGTAGGTATTGCTACACAGAATCCCGAGCTGAGAAAGAGATTTTCCGGCAAACCGGAGTATGTTGTCAACTTCATGCGTTTTATTGCTCAGGAAATGAGAGAATATATGGCGAAACTGGGCATCCGTACAGTGGATGAACTGATTGGCCGTACCGACCTGCTGAAGAAGAGAAATGATGTGGACAGCGAACGTGCTGCCAAGGTGGACCTGAGCCGCATCATCAACAATCCCTATGCAGGTATGAAGCTGGCAGGCTACCATGAGAAGAACGTCTTTGATTTCCAGCTGGAAAAGACAAAAGATATGAATGTGCTGATGAAACAGTTTGCAGCAGCTCTGGAAAGTGGTCAGAAGAGAGGCATAGAGCTGGATGTGGGATCTGTAGACCGTACATTCGGTACGATTTTCGGTTCCGAAATCACAAAACGATTCGGCGAGAACCTGGAAGATGATACATTTGTTGTAAAATGCAGCGGCAGCGGCGGACAGAGCTTCGGAGCATTTATCCCCAAGGGGCTGACACTGGAAGTTATGGGCGACAGCAACGACTATTTCGGTAAAGGTCTTTCCGGCGGCAAGCTGGTTATTTATCCGCCCAGCGGCGCCACATACAAGGCAGAAGACAATATCATTATCGGTAATGTTGCTCTGTACGGTGCAACCAGCGGTACAGCCTACATCAACGGTATGGCCGGCGAGCGTTTCTGCGTAAGAAACTCCGGCGCAACTGCAGTTGTTGAAGGCGTAGGCGATCACGGCTGTGAATACATGACAGGCGGCCGTGCAGTCATCCTTGGACCTACCGGCAAGAACTTTGCAGCCGGCATGAGCGGCGGCGTTGCCTATGTACTGGATGAAAACAGCGATTTATACCGCAAATTAAATAAATCCATGGTTTCCATGGAGGAAGTTACTTCCAAATACGATGTACTGGAACTGAAACGGCTGATTCAGGAGCACGCAACTTATACGAACTCCGAAAAAGCGAAGAAGATTCTGGACAATTTTGGTGAATATCTTCCCAAATTCAAGAAGATTATGCCTTACGATTACGAACGTATGCTGAAAACGTTTGCTGATATGGAAGCAAAAGGACTCAGCTCGGAACAGGCACAGATTGAAGCATTTTATGCGAACACCAAGAAGTAAGAGGAGGAGAATGACATGGGAAAACCTACTGGATTTTTAGAATACGACCGTGAAAATTCTCGCGAGATTGAGCCGAAGGAAAGAATTAAAAATTTCAACGAATTTCACGTTTTATTAGGTAAAGAAGCGCAGAGAAAGCAGGGCGCACGCTGCATGGACTGCGGCGTCCCCTTCTGCCAGGCGGGCATGATGATCAGCGGGATGGCATCCGGCTGTCCCCTGAACAATCTGGTGCCTGAGTGGAATGATCTGATTTATACAGGCAACTGGGAACAGGCCTACAAGCGTTTGACAAAGACAAACTGCTTCCCGGAATTCACCTCCCGGGTATGTCCTGCCCTGTGTGAAGCGGCCTGCACCTGCAATCTGCACGGTGATCCGGTTGCCACCAAGGAAAATGAACGCACTATCATTGAGAATGCGTATGCGGAAGGTTATATCAAGCCCGAACCTCCCAAGGTAAGAACCGGGAAAAAAGTTGCCGTTATCGGCTCCGGTCCTTCCGGTCTGGCAACAGCCATGCAGTTAAATAAGCGCGGCCATCAGGTGACTGTATTTGAAAGAAGCGACCGCATCGGCGGCCTGCTTATGTACGGCATCCCCAACATGAAGATGGAAAAATGGGTCATCGACCGCCGGGTAGACCTGATGAAGGAAGAAGGCATTGAATTTGTCACCAATGCCAATGTGGGCGAAAATGTCAGCGCACAGCAGATCCTGAAGGATTATGATAAAGTGGTGCTGTGCTGCGGCGCAAGCAATCCCAGAGACATCAAAGCACCCGGAAGAGATGCGAACGGTATTTACTTTGCAGTTGATTTTCTGAGCAGAACCACAAAGAGCCTGCTGGATTCCAATTTCAAAGATAATAAATTTATCAATGTAAAGAACAAACGGGTAATCGTTATCGGAGGTGGTGACACCGGCAATGACTGTGTCGGCACATCCATCCGTCTGGGCTGCAAGTCCGTAACCCAGCTGGAAATGATGCCGAAGCCTTCAGAAACAAGACTTCCGAACAACCCCTGGCCCGAATGGCCCAAAGTCCTGAAAACAGACTACGGTCAGGAAGAAGCCATCGCCGTATTCGGAAGCGACCCCCGTGTTTACCAGACAACCGTTAAGGAATTCATCAAAGACGCCAAAGGCAACCTGAAGAAGGTGGTACTGGTCAAACTGGAAGCGAAAAAAGACGAAAAAACAGGCCGCATGAACATGGTACCCATCGAAGGCAGCGAAAAGGAAGTAGCCTGTGACATCGTCCTGATCGCAGCAGGATTCCTGGGCGCACAGTCCTACGTAGCCGACGCATTCGGAGTCAAACTGAACGCAAGAACCAACGTAAACACCGAAGCCGGCAAATACCAGACCAACGTAGAAAAAGTATTCACCGCAGGTGACATGCACAGAGGCCAGTCCCTGGTCGTATGGGCCATCCGCGAAGGCCGCGAAGCCGCCGCCGCAGTGGATATGAGTCTGATGAAGTATAGTAACTTGTAATAAAGCTCAAGCCATGCACAAGCCTGCATAAGCAGGATGCACAAGCTTGCTTGTGACAGACTGTTTATGCAGGCTTGTATAGGGCGCAGCCCGATATAAAAAACTGCCGCATCAGGTCTGATACACAGCTGATGCGGCAGTTTTTTGCAGGAAAATCACTTCTTTTTCCCCAGTTCCATCCCGATTTTTATAAAGCGGAACATTCGGATCGCTCCCTGATAATAAAGTTCCGGTGCATTTTGGATCGCTTCTTCCAGTGACATGGGAGCATTGACGGTGGTCATGAGGGAACCGATGCCTGTATTGAAAATCTGTTCTGCCCCTTCTCCCAGAGAGCCGCACAGGCCGACTGCAGGGATTCCCTGCTTTTTACATCGTTCTCCGACTCCCTGCATTACTTTTCCGAAACAGGACTGCCAGTCGGTTTGTCCTTCACCGGTCACGACCAGATCAACCCCGTTCAGCCTCCGGTCAAATTCAATCAGGTCAAGAACCGTATCAATTCCCGATTTCATTTCACCGTGTAGGAATATCTTAAGTGCTGTACCAAGGCCTCCTGCTGCCCCGCCTCCACGGATAGAATCGGCATCGATGCCGAATTCACGGATCAGGACATCGCGGTAATTCTGCATTCCTGCTTCGAGCCGTTCCAGAATGTCCGGTGTGCCGCCCTTTTGTCTGCCAAAGGTACAGGTGGCGCCGTCTTTACCGCAGAGAGGGTTCGTTACATCGCACATAACCGTGAATCTGGTATGCTTTATGCGGGGATCCAGACCGGAGATATCAATGGAAACTACTTTTTCCAGATCACGGCCGCGTCCTTCCAGTTCGTTGCCGTATTGGTCCAGAAAACGGACGCCCAGAGCACGGGCGCAGCCCATACCGCCGTCGTTGGTAGCAGAACCGCCGATGGCAATGGAAATGTCGGTAAATCCTCTGTTTAATGCGTCAAGGATCATTTCGCCGGTTCCGCAGGACGTAGTATTGAGGGGATTACGGAGTTCCTGCGGAACCAGAGTGAGTCCCGAGGCTGCTGCCATTTCAAGAACCGCCTTATGCATATTCAGGCTTCCATAATATGCATTTACAGGTTCCATCAGCGGCCCGTGTACTTTTAACTGGATTTTTTCTCCGTTTTCCGCACTTATTACAGCATCAACCGTGCCTTCACCGCCGTCTGCCACAGGGACGCTGATACACTCACAGTCCTCAGAGAAAACCTTCCGGGCAGCCTTTTCAAGCAGAATTGCCGTCAGACTGCTTGTCAGAGAACCTTTGAATGAATCGGAAGCAAATAATAATTTCATAAAATAATCTCCTCAGTTTCCTGCCGCTGCGCCGGTATGACTCATGCTGATTAACAGCAATCAGCAGTATTCAGCAGGCTGGTAATCAGTATGGGGCATATTAAATCTCATCATAATAATAATCCAGTCTGCTGACCTCCTGGAAGCCGCAGGATTTGTACAGTCCCATGGCCTCTTCATTCAGGCTGGAAACCTGTACGCCCATGGATTTGAAGGTTTCATCACACTGGTTCATGGCCAGCTGTACGATCTGTTTGCCGTAGCCTCTTCCCTGATAATGAGGAAGCACGCCAACGCCGAAGAGGAAGACGCGGTCGCCGTCCAGCGCGATATGGAACAGGCCTACCGGTTTGTCATCGCTTTTTCTGACTGCCAGGAAATTCTGTGTAAACTGCTGTTTGGTGGATTCCAGGAAAGTCAGGGTTTCCGACTTGCCGTCTGCGAAAATGTTGGTGTGCAGCATGAAAATGGCATTGGCATCGCCCGGATCGTTGGGATCGAGTGATTTGACTGTCAGAGTCAGATTCTTTTCGTCGTATGTGATATCTTTTGCCATAACATATTCGGAATATTCGCGGTGCATCTTCAGTGCTTCCAGCGTCTTCAGAGCAGAAGGGCTCTTGCCGTCTGTAAGGAACATGATTTCCATATCCTCAATGTGCGGACCCAGCACATTTAAAGCTTCCAGCCAGGTCTTCATGAAATATCCGCGCTGTCTGGCAGCCGGGAAGGTAAAGCCGACAACTTCACCGTAATAGGGAGTAGGCATGAAAATGGAAACGAAGCTGATCAGATAACCATTCTCCTCGCATAAAAACATGCAGGGAAGATCAGGATCGAAATTGCCCTCATTAGTCAGCGTAGGCGTGATGGTGGTAGGTTCTTCGGCACGGCACTGGGAAATCAGTTCCATAACATTTTTGATCTGTTTTTTGTTAAGCTTATTGACTTTTTTAATAACCATGAAATAATCCTTCTCTCATATAAATTTTATTGCTTTTTGCGATTTCGCGACAAAATCTCTTCCATAACTATACCAAAATTCAAAGCTGTCCGCAACCATTCCTTTCAGGTGGTGGGTTACTGTCCGGACTTCGGCCTGAAAAGGAAAAGCTGTGAGGCAGAATGACCATGATATCCTGTACGGGGGCCCGCTTTCGCTCGGGCCGATACGCAGCGGTACTAAGCTTTTTCCGCGCTGACGCTTGAAAAAGCAAGTGCCGGCGTATCTGCAACGTCCCCCTTAACAGGATATCATGGTCATTCTGCCGCGAAGGTTTTTCTTTTCAGGCAAAATGAAGATCTGAACAGTACGTGGGAGAGAAGCACATAAGAAGCGAGTTATTCGTTTTTCTCCCATACTGTTCGGATCTTCTTTGGTCGGGATGGAACAGTCTGCGGCGGCGGAAGGACGGTGGTATCCTGTAAAAGGGACCGTAGAAAACGCCGGTGCTTAGCGAGCAGGCTGCCGAAGGTGGTCTGCGAGGTTAGCATCCGCTGCGTTTGATCCCGAGCGAAAGCGGGTCCCTGTACAGGATATCCCCGTCCTTCCGCCTCAAACTCTGTATTCTCCCGCTCAAAGTCCGAACAGTACCCCCTCCGCGTTTTCGTGTCTTGACATGGCTTCATGTCGGGGGTAAAATCAGGGTTAGTTCAGTTTGAATAAAAAGATGAGGCTGCCCCGTGACAGTTGTTTTCGGGGACCGGCAGCTGTGAAAAGGGAGTATGATATTATGGCGGACAGATTGCTGAAACGAAGCGAGATCAGAACAGAAGATACATGGAAGCTGGAGGATTATTTTGCTTCGGATGAATTGTGGAAGGAAGCCTGTGAAAAGGTGGAAAAGATGATTCACGGGTATCAGAAATACTGCGGTCATCTGGCGGATTCGGCAGATATTCTGTATGAGTGCCTGCAGTTTGATGATGAATTGTGTGAATTTCTGGAAAGGGTGTACTGCTATGCTCATCAGAAACAGGATCAGGATACCACGGAGGGAATTTATCAGGAATTTTATGGGAAGGCATTTGATCTGTATACATCGATGGCTTCGGAGTCTTCTTTTATTCCGGTGGAGATCACTGCCATGGGCGGAGAAAAAATCCGGGCAATGATGGAAGAAAAACCGGAGCTGAAAGCATATGAACGGGTATTTGATCTGATTCTGCGGAAAGAGAAATATATGCGCAGCGATGTGGAGGAAAAACTGCTTGCCCGTGCCGGTTCCGTAACCGGTGCTGCCGGGGATATTTACAAGATGTTCAATAATGCAGATATCAGGTTTGAACCGGCTGTGGACAGTCAGGGAGAACAGTACAGCGTTACCCACGGGACATTTGTCCATCGCCTGGAAAATAAGGATCGTGTACTCCGCAGATCTGCTTATGAGTCTGTGTACACGGCCTACGGCAATTACCGCAATACACTGGCGGCCATGCTGCAGGCAAAGCTGAAAGAACACAGCTTTTATGCGCGGACCAGAGGATATGATTCTCCGGTGCAGTATGCTCTCTTTTCCAACGGAATACCGGTGGAGGTATATGATAACCTGGTGGAAGCGGTCAGGGAGGCTCTGCCGGTCATGTATCGTTACGTGGCTCTGCGGAAAAAGATGCTGGGTCTGGAAAAACTGTCGCTTTATGATGTTTATGTTCCGGTTGTAAAGACACCTGAGAAAAAATATTCATTTGAAGAGGCAAAGGATATCGTTTACAAAGCGCTGGAACCCATGGGAGAAGAATACCGAAGTGTTCTGAAGGAAGGATTTGACAATCGCTGGATCGATATTTACGAGAATGAAGGAAAACGCTCCGGGGCGTACAGCACCAGCTCCTACAGTGTTCATCCCTATGTTCTGATGAATTACAACGGCAGTCTTGACCATGTGTTTACGCTGGCCCATGAAATGGGACATGCGCTGCATTCCTGGTTTTCCAATCACAACCAGCCTTACTGCTGCGCTTCCTATAAGATTTTTGTGGCTGAGGTGGCTTCCACCTGCAACGAAGCGCTGCTGAATCACTATCTGCTGGAGCATGCACAGACAAAAGAGGAGAAGGCATATATTATCAATAGTTATCTGGACAGTTTTAAAGGGACGATCTTCCGTCAGACCATGTTTGCGGAGTTTGAGAAAAAGGCTCATGAGATGGTATGGAACGGGGAGACATTAACGGCCGACAAGCTGTGCAGTATTTATCACGGGCTGAATGAGGATTATTTCGGACCGGATATGGATGTGGATTCCTTTATCGATATGGAATGGGCAAGGATTCCTCATTTTTATACGCCGTTTTATGTATATCAGTACGCTACGGGATTTTCGGCGGCAATTGCTCTCAGCAGCCGGATCCTGAAGCTGGGTGAAGAAGGCGTGGCTGATTACATGAAGTTCCTCAAAGGCGGTAATTCTCAGGATCCCATCGATCTTCTGAAACTGGCAGGGGTCGATATGACGAGCAAAGAACCCGTCCGCGAGGCGATGAAGGTATTTTCCGGATTGATCGATGAATTGGAAGCGCTGCTTGACAGCTGATTCTCAGGGGGGAGAAGAATGAACTGGTATGAGGCAATCTATATTAGAAAATCGGTTCGCCGTTACAGTAAAAAAGCAGTTTCGCCTGTTCTGCTGAAGCAGATCGGAAACTGCGCGGAGAAACTGCATCTGCTGCAGGCGGATTCCAGATGCTCCGTAAAGATTTACAGTGCCAGAGAGGCTCATCATAAAATCAAAGGGCTGTTTCGTGTAAATGCTCCGTATTACATGGTTGTCTTTACGAAGAAAACGTCTTTTGGGCTTGTTGAAGCGGGCTGCTATGCAGAGAGGCTGGTTTTATATATGACCACGAAAGGGCTTGGAACCTGCTATCAGGGCTGCTGCCGGCTGAGCCCGGAGGAAATTCCCGAAGGCATGCAGCAGGCCATCGTCATTGCCTTCGGATATGCGGAGAAATCACTGGTCCGCAGCAAAGAGCATGTTAACCGCCAGCCCCTGAACAGATTGTGTCAGTTCAGGGAAAATGCCGGCGAGGAGATCCGGTCCATGTTGAAGGCGGCCCGGCTGGCTCCCTCTGCATTTAACCGCCAGCCATGGCGATTCGTTGTGTGGGCGGATCATATAGATCTGTATCTTCACAAAGAACCGCTTTTGAAGCATGCAGTCGCTTCCATGCAGCTGATCGATGCGGGAATTGTGCTGTGCCATCTGCTTGAGGCAGCAGATGAGCAGTGGTATCCGGTGGAGATCAGGAGAAATGAAAAGGCAGCAGAAATTTCCGGAGGGAAGCACAGCAGACAGAATCTGTATATTGCAACGATCCAGAAATCAGGCAGCCTGTAAAACAGGAGATTTCGGCAATCTGTTTACTTCCTGTACAGTAATACCTGTTTATTGGTTCGTTTATTGCCCGGCTTCGTATTCTGCCAGAAATCCATACGTGCAGCTGCCGGAATAAAGGTTTTTATCCCACTCGGCAGTAATTTCCACAATGCAGGAGCGGATATCTTCCGGCAGTGTGAAAGATCCGTCATTTTCAATGGAGAGATCAAGGAAGTCCTGCTGTGAATCGGTATTCTGCCGGCCGGATACATCCAGATACCGCAGGGAAATGGTATCCGGAGGGACATCACCGAAATCCAGAGTGATGGAACTGCCGGATTTCAGAGAAAGAACCGGAAGATCGGAAGCGGCCCAGACGTCGGAAACGACGCTTGCGGCGGTGGAATGATTTTCCGGTTCTTTTTCCGTCCGGTAAGTCCATTGATAACCGTTTTTAAGAGCGCACAGGACGGATGTTCCGGAAATCTTCAGGTTTAAATCAGGAGGTGCAGTTGGAACCTGTGAGGCAGACTGTTCAGCAGCTTCTGCCGCTGCAATAGCTTCTGCATTTTCTGATTTTGTTTCAGACGGCTTTGCGTCTGCGCTTTGCGCGGAATTTCCATTTTTTTCGACAGCATCTGCTGTGGTATCTTTTTCAGCTGTATATTCTTCTGAAGAATATGCCTCTTCTTCCGCATCACATTCACCGATTTCAGCCATGCCGCCTGATACAGAAGTTTTATCGGCAGTGCTGCCGGTTTTTTCAGAAATTATCAGAAGTTCCTGCAGAATTCCGTCCTGGGACGCACCGGCCAGTACAAGAAGTGTCAGGCAGGCTGCTGCAGCCAGCAGGGCGGCGGGAGAGTGGAGCAGCCGTCTTTTCCACAGGCCTGTGTGATTTTTGCCGGAAGAACTGCCGGATACAGCCTGTCTGGCCTCTTCTATGTAGCGGGGGTCGATTGCACCGATCGCATCCATCAGAAGTTCTTCGTTATTTTGGTGCTGTTTTTCTGTCATAGTATGATTCCCTCGCTTTCCAGATGTTTTTTCAGTTTTTTTCTGTTTCGGAACAGATTGGATTTTATCCGGCTTTCACTGAGGTGAAGACTGCAGGACAGTTCCCGGACAGAATCAGCGTACCAGTACCGTCTGACAAACAGGATCCGGCTGGTGGAATCCAGACGGGAAAGAAAAGTGTTGATGGCTTCTGTAAGAACCATCACATCCAGATGACGCTCCACATTGTCGTGCGATAGTTCTGTATGGGATGTGCGGGCCGTTTGGGAAAGCCGGCTGTCAGCTGTCTCTGCCCGGCAGTCCTTCAATTCATCGTAGATCAGGGTCATTTCACCGCCTCCTCGTTTTAATGCGCGGTTTTTCCGGTAATAATCGAGGGAAAGCCTGCGGGTGATTGCACCGAAAAAAGCCGCAAGGTGATCCGGCCGGGCATCAGGCATGGCATTCCACGCGCGAAACCAGGTTTCATTGATACATTCTTCGCAATCTTCCGGATTATGGAGGATATTCCATGCAATCCGGCGGCAGTATTGCCCGTATTGTTCTGCCGAAACTGTTATGGCAGAAGGATCGCGGGACCAGTAAAGTTCAATAATATCGCTATCTTTCAATTTATGATCTGACAATTGTTTTCTCTCCTGAACAGGTAATATACAGCTTTATCATATATAATGATTTCTCCGGATGCAATGGGAAATTATCTGCTGCCTGCGGACAGATCCGTGACGGTTCCCATGAAAACGGGGATACCCGTTTCCTGCTCGATGATCAGATAAAGGAAGGGGCGGGTCAACTGTACGACACGGCTGCTTATGGCACAGCCTTCTGCAGCCATTTCCACAGCAGTGGCCGCACCGGCTCTGGTGCCATTGCCGTCCACGGAGATTGCTGTTTTATGGATCACGCGGGAAATGTAGATTCTGGCTGGATCGGGACAGGTTCCCAGACTGCCAAAATCGGCTTTTTTGCTGTCAAATGGCAGTTCCATTCCCATATGTTTCAGAATTTCCGATAATTCTGCAGCATATTCGGCAGAAAAACGGGGCATGCAGGTTTCCACCATTTCTTCCGATGGATCTGTCAGGGCCTGATGAAGATTTTCACCGGTCAGATCGGCCAGAAAATCATCCAGAGAGATGTCTTCATCCGGCAGCAGGGCGGCAAAGGCGTATCCCTGGGCGTAAGGTTTGATAAAACCGCCTGCATGGTCCATCTGTATATACTGATATTCTTCCGAAGACATCATGGATACCTGAGAGGTGCTGCCGTCTTCATTGGTAAACTCACCATCCCAAATGTCGGATTCGGAATAGGGGTCAGCCCAGGCAGCATCAAATGCCAGCGCATTGATCAGGTACATGACAGCCTGATCCGGTATTTCATCCAAAATAGAAGGGATCATCTGCTCTGTGTGATCAGAGACCCAGCTGTTGATGTCGGACAACGTACCGCTGTCAAAAGGAGCCTGATAAATCTCAGCCTGATAATAATCTGCGTTGGTCTGCAGAAAATCGGAATTGGCCTGAAATCGTTCCTGATCGTCCAGAAACCAGATGGAATTGGCCTGCAGCAGACGGGCGTCCGGGTCGGAAGGAAGCTGATTCAGCAGGCTGCTCATATTTTGATTGAAATCTTCCATGGAAAAGGAAAATTCAGGTTCTGATCCTGCTTCTGATTCCGCCGCCGAATTGCCGCAGAACAGATCAAGCATCTGTTTCCGGGTATCGCCTTCTGCTCCGTTTACGGTCATGGAAAGAGCGGCCATCACAGAAAGCGGGGAAATCATCATATTGTCCTCTTTGGCATCCGCAGTGCTCTGCTGAAACAGACGAACGGCAAAATCCGTATACATCTGCCTGAATGATTCACTGACAACTGTATTTTTATCATCATTCAGCCGGGAAGAATAACCGGTCATGAGATTGATGGTCTGCCCTGCGGCGCCGGGATTGCTGCCCTCATCGTCATCATAATTGACAGAGCTCCCTGTTTCCGTTTTCTGCTTTACGGCAGGCTCTGCGGAGCAGCCGGTCTGCCCCGATAAAATAAAGGCACAAAGAGAAAGAGTGAAAATACGTTTCAATAAATTTTTCATAGTACACCTCCTGGAATTAAATCTTGTACAACAGTATATTGTTAATGACGGAAAAAAGCGGCAGCAGGTTGCATGTTTCTGGTGAAAAAAATTGTTATAAAGTTGTTGACAGATTCCGGAATCTGTAGTATAGTAATACTCGTTCGAGAGAACAGCTGATAAGTTCACAGGAGATGCGCGAGTGGCTCAGTGGTGGAGTATCGCCTTGCCAAGGCGAGGGTCGCGGGTTCGAATCCCGTCTCGCGCTTAACAAAAAATAAGATGGTTACTTTGTAACCATCTTATTTTTTGTTGAGTCCGCGGTATTCGAA
>JAQYDI010000008.1 GCA_028724245.1 Lachnospiraceae bacterium | reverse complement strand
GCTGCAATCAGAAAACAGCTGAATTATGTGAAGCGTGATCTGATCTATGTGGATGGTTATGTTCATCAGAACTGTTCCCTGACTGAAAAGGAAAAAGAACTTCTTGAAGTCATCCGCAAAGTTTATGACCAGCAGAAATACCTGTATGATCATAAGACTCATACAGTGGAGAACCGGATCGTCAGTATCAGCCAGCCCTGGATCCGCCCCATTGTCAGGGGAAAGGTCGGAACCCCGGTGGAATTCGGAGCCAAACTGGGAAGACCGACAGCAGAGACAAAAGTGGATAAAAAAGCAGAATATCAGGATAATGTAGATCGAATCGAAGCAGATCGTGAATTCAGTCTGGAAAAACGCTGTTACGGACTAGGCAGGATTGATGAAAAAACCAGGGGAACCCAGTTAAGTTCGATTGCATTATCTGTATTTGTTGCGAATCTATTTAAGATCCAGCGGCGGATACTTTTTTCACTTTTTCGTGTACGGTCGATATTATTCGGCAATATATGCTGGTTAAGCCTGAAATGGGCTTAATCAGCAGACACTACTTATCTTGGTTTCATTGCAATTGCATCAATTTTGGTTTGGTTAAAATGACGATAATGACTGTTTTTTCAAACACGCCCTAGACACAGTTTATTTGACGCTTACATCGTATGTACATATACCCGATATTTTCTCCGGATCACATGATGCCAATCGACAAAAAGCCTCTGTACACCCAAAGGGCATACAGAGGCTTTCTCTGGTCATTTAAAAAATTATAATCCGATCATACCCACATAAGCGGGCAGGAAAGCCATGATAGCTATCAGGATAGCAGTTGGAACAGAACCGAATTTTAATACATCCTGCGGTTTATAATATCCGTAACCATAACTGAACAGGAAGATGGGTTCAATCCATAACAATGTTGGTGTACATGCCCAGAAAGCAGGAATGAACAGAAGTGCAACCGGGCTTGCTCCCAGTACCGGAGCAAGAGCCAGCAGAGGCGCACCAAACAGTGCTGCAATGGCCGGAGCGGTAGGAATAAACGCACGGATCAGACATACAACCAGGCTGATAATCATAAATGCCAGCATGATATTCATGCCGGTAAGACCGGAGAAAATCTGTGTAACAATGTAGTTCATAATGCCTGTTACGTTCAGACCGGCTACAAGAACACCTACGGAACCAATGGTGAAAGCCAGATTCCAATTAATACGATTGGAAGTATCTTTCCATTCAAGTACATTAATTCCCGGAAGGAACATCAAAGCCATACCACATACTGCAACAAGTGTTACATCGAATGCTTTTACCCATGTACCTAAAATCCAGCAGACAAGCATAGCAGCAATAACCAGCATTGTCTTCCATTCTTTTGCATTTAATTTACCATGCTCATTCAATCTGGTTTTCAGCTCATCCATTGCTTCCTGACTGATTGCTTCCGGTCTAAATATGAAAGTTGCCCAAACACCTACCAGGATAATGGAAATGATTGCCAGAGGAGCCATCAGAAGAATCCATTGTGCGAAACTAACGTTGATATTGGCATTTTCACTTAACAGCTGCATAATCAGGATATTACCGGGTGTACCGGCGGGAGTGATCAGTCCGCCTATACCTGCACAACAGGGAATACCGATCATCAGACATTTTCCAAGTCCAGATTTGCCGGAATCACATTTATTGGCATGAAGAAGAGCCAGGCCCAGATTCATGTAAATAATACAGGTAGACAAGTTGGACATTACAGAAGATGTAATACCGGTAGCAAGTAAAAGGATAATAACCAGCATTTTTGAATTACCCTTTGCAAGCTTTGTCATACCGGAGCATATCTTCAAAGGAACACATGTATTTTCCAGTGCAATCGAAACAACAAATGTTGCTACGGCAAAGAAAAATGCACTGCCGCCGAAAAGATAATAAACAGATCCGTTACCGGATAACGGTAATACACCGAATACAGACAGTATGAAAATTGCGAGCAGAGCGGTTACGCACATCGGCATGGAATCACAGATCCACATTATGATTGCTGCCAGAAAAATTCCCATGGCATACAGACCTGCACGGGTAACATTTTCATTTACAGGAATAACAGAAGCTGCCAGCATAATCATAACCGCTGCTATTACACCTATCAGACCCTTATTTTTCATATATTTTCCTCCACTGTATAATAACAATCACGCTTATCAAATCTGAGACTCAGCCATGTGGCGAAGAACCATTTCTTCCATATCTTTCGGAACATCCAGATGCTGATATGCCAGACGGCTGTATTCATATACTGCATCCTGGAAGATCGGGAACAAAGAGTGATCATGTCCGGGAACACGTGTGGTGGAAGAATCTGCGCAGAATAATACGCCTTTATCTTTGTATTTGTCTACAAAATCCTTTGCAATCTTTCGTACTTCATCCACAGAGGATCCTTTCGGAAGGATGGGATTGCCCACTGCAAATGTCAGATGATCATTTTTATAATCTGCGATCAGCTGATCCAGATCATTGATAGTGCTCTGCGGGAACCAGTAATCGGTACCGCATTCAACCATTGCCGGTGCCAGTGCCTGTGCTTTACCGCAGCAGTGATGTTCATAGATAATATCCAGACTGTGGCAGGTATCAACTACTTTTTTAATGGGAGCTACAAAGAATTTTCTTGCTGTTTCAAGTGAAAAGAATGGTCCGTTATTGGTTCCCCAGTCATCATGAACCATTACGCTGTCAATACGGCCGATTTTGGATACTCTGGTAATATAATCACAGTAAAAATCTGAAAGCTTATCCAGAAATTCCTGCAATGCATATTCCTGATCTTCATCAACCAGAGCGATTGCTGCATTGGAAACATCCATCAGACACATGAGTCTTTCCCAGAAACCAAGATGGATACCCAACTGATTGATTCTGTCTGTTCCGAGATATTTCTCGTTCATTGTCTTCATTTCATCAAAATCAATTTCATTCAGATCCGGCCATTTAATGACTTCCTTCCAGTCATTCATATCCACTAAAGTGGGATTGCCGGGTCGAACTGTGGCACCGCAGGAAAGAGGTTCCCATTCCAGAGGCAAATCAAACCAGCCATACTGCAGCTTCGGTACCTTTGAGTAATCGATCAGCGGACCGCCGTCCAGACACTGATGATGCGCCCGGCAGTCCTGTCCCTGACGAGGACGGAATTCCTGTGTATCGCAGAAAAACCATCCATTATTCGGCATCCAGTACGGTGTTTCACCGCGGAATAACATTTTGAAATTTTCATAAACAGGAATCGGACGATAAAATCTATCGGAATCCGGTACAATACATTCACCCTTATCATTACGAAGACGAATATCTTCCATTCCTTTAAATCCGGGATAAGTTCCTACAACAGTATGCTCTTTCTGAGCATTATATGCTTCACGTCTCATGCTATACCTCCTGACCAAATGAAAAGCTGACTGCTTTTCTCAATCTTTACAATGTTTGTCGTACAAACTCATGGGCCCTGAGTTGTTATAGGTATAGCATATTCGTATTCAGCACTTTTCTCAATGTACAGAATGGCATAAAACCGGATTCCTTTTGTGCAAAAACGTATATAAACTTTTATTTCGATATTTCTGTGCCTGTCTCTGATAAAAAGCTCATCTGCATGGAATCGATATAGGCAAAGGAAAAATGAAGATAATTCAGCCGGTTAATGTCCATGGAATTCATTAATTCATAAAATTCCTGAAAATCAATGAGTTCTTTTATCTTTTCCAGTCTGTAATTCACGCTGTTCCTGTGGATATTCAGCATATAACCTGCAGCGGAAGGCTGAAAACCGCTGTATACAAACGCACGAAGTGTTTCATAGTATGAAGTTTTATGATTCAGATCATAGTAATACAATCTCAATAAACCACGATGAACGTAAGTTGCAGATAACTCGTTTTTCTGGATAATATCGTACAGAAAATCCCATCCATGCTCACTGGCATCTGAAAAAACAGTTTTATTTACCATACAGTTATTCAATTCATAGACAGCCTGTTCATAATACTCCCGGCATTTTTTTATTCCCTGAAAATCCTGACTGATTCCGCAAATATAATTATCCTCAATCAGATGGGGCAGATGCCTTTTTATATCAGAGGTTCCTTTATCTCGTGTGCGGTTGGCCAGAATGATCAACTGTTTTTTATAACGGAATACTATCGCATCCCTGTAGTTTTCTGTCAGACGGATATACATACGGTTCAGCATAACCGGCTCCTGCGTAACATTTTCCTGAATGGCATATACACGGTAATAATCATTTTC
The DNA here is from genome assembly GCA_028724245.1 of Lachnospiraceae bacterium. Lineage (GTDB taxonomy): Bacteria > Bacillota > Clostridia > Lachnospirales > Lachnospiraceae > TWA4. Next base: position 3,076 of record JAQYDI010000008.1, on the reverse strand, counting down.
TTTCCATTTCAGTGTACTCAGAAGCAAATGCAGCTGATCTTCATCATATGTACTGCTGCTCAGCATGGATACTGCAATCTTTCCCAGCTTAGAAGTAGAACTGTACTGAGAGTAATATTTTTCCATATAACAGGATATATACTGGACAAGTACGCTACACAGATACAGAGTACCCTTTCCAAATGGTCTGCACAGAGGAAACAGAACAAAATGACCGGCCATATAGCGATTGGCCAGAATACTGCAGTGTATATATTGATTCATACCCATACTGGAATCATGAAAAGTGGGCGTAAGATCCTGAAAAACATTTGTCAGGTTGCTTTCGTCCCTGAGACTTTTCATCCGTTCTTCAGTAAGACCGTTATTCTCAATGAGCTCTTTCCAGTGCCAGTGCAGATCCGGCGAATAACCGGAAGAAATTGCAAGGGTTTTTCCATCCGGTGCATAGATAAACATTGGATTTTCAAAGACAGGTTCACTACAGTCCAGCATATGTGACAACCCGTTTTCATTGGATAAAAACATATTCAGATTACTTTCCCATTCACGGTACTGATCCAGAATAGTACACACCTCGTTGAACACCTCTTCCGGATCAGAATCCGGTACCAGCAGAAAATCCTTTCGATGTACAATCACAGTGCCTGTCTGCTCCCCATAAAAGAACCCGCTGGCCTCACCAACATACACGGTATAATTGTTTAAAAAAGAATATACGATCCATCGTACTGCCTCTATGGTTTCCGTTCCGTCTTTGATCATGGCAATTATGTTGTCATACGACAATTTGTCATAGATATTCCACATACCAATCTTCATGGTTTCGCCTCCTCTTATAAAACAGCTTCTGTTTTCCATGTAAATACACTCGCAGCTTCCTGCTAAAAAACATTATAAATTACTGATGATAAATTTACAACAAACCAGCATGTACAGATTCGCACAACACATTTTTAGATTTTTACAAAATAGTATATTGGTTCAGGGAGAATAGAACTATATAATCGGATTATCGATAAAAGACTGGTCTTTCAGAACACAAACTATACACCTGCACATCATTTTCAAGTTGGTAAATGTGCACTGCGAATGAATGGAGGATCCTATGAATAATTCTAATTTTTTAAAAAGTATGAGCGGTATTCTATTTACGATTCTGGCACTAATCACTGCTAGCCTGCTTCCGCTGCCATCCGGTGTAGAACGTACCGGCTGGTACGCTCTGGCTATTTTCCTGAGCGCCATTGTCATGTGGATCTGTGAGACTCTGCCTATGGCAGTAACTGCATTGACCATGATTTTTATTCTGATGCCGGTGACCGGTGTCATGAATCTTTCTGCTATCTACTCCAGCTTCGGCGGAAGTGCATTTTTCTTTTGCGTTGCAACATTTGCGATTTCTATTGCACTTGAAAAAACTTCTTTACCATTACGAATCTGCAGCCTGCTGATCCGCTGGTCGAAAGGCAGTCCCAGAAAGCTGGTACTTGCTCTGTTTCTGGCCTGTGCTGTCACTTCATCCATCATGTCCAACCTGTCAACCTGCATCATATATCTGAGTATTGCGCTTTCTCTGCTGAAAGCAAATGGCTGTGAACCGTTAAAATCAAATCTGGGAAAAATCCTGATGATCGGCCTTCCTGCCATCTCCGGTGTCGGCGGTGTTATGACCCCTGCCGGTACACCCGGAAATCTTTTAATTATGGATTTATTGTCCTCCGTTGGTGTAAATCTTTCTTTTTCGCAATGGGTAATGCTGTTTGCTCCTCTTGGTCTGATCACAATTATAATCTGTGGCATATGGGCAACAATCGCATTCAAACCAGAGCCCATTAGCGAAGAAGCTTTACAGGTACTTGATAACCAGCTAAAGGAATGCGGCAGCCTGAAGTCCAATGAAAAAAAGACTATCCTTATTATCTGCTTCCTGCTGACCTGCTGGCTTCTCGGCACCTGGATTCCCGTACTGAATGTAACAGTTGTCGCCATTGCGGGCATGGCTTTGCTGTTTATACCCGGCATCAGTGTGGTCAGCTGGCAGGAAATCAGTACAAAAACTAACTGGAATCTGGCTTTCACCATCGGTTCCGTTGGTATTCTGATCTCCGGTCTGACTTCCACCGGCATCATGGACTGGATCGTAAATGGCTTGTTTTCTGCTATGACTAGCTGGAATCTGATTTTGATGTTCTTTGTAATCGGTGCTGTTGTCTGCATCATCCGTGCATTTATTCCAACTGCTCCGGCTATTGCTACTCTGTTTGGAGCACCGCTTTTATCACTGACATCAATTACAAATGCCACACCGACAGCCCTGATGTTTATTCCAGCTTTCTGGGCATGTGCACCCATGCTGTTATGGATTGAACCAATCTTCCTGTTTAGTTACGGCTATGGATACTATAAACCAAAGGATGTATTGAAATACGGTTCCGTACCCTGTATTCTCCTGACCGCTATTATGGCTTTCACTCCTTACTGGACAGCTCTGTTTGGGCTATAAAATTCTTAAGTAGTGTCTGCAGTAGTCCAGATTTTAACTGACTTACAGCGATTTATGTGTTAATATAACTGCAAAGGTTATGTTTCTCCGAGGGGCATTTTCCTTGCAGTTTTATTAAAAATCACACACAAAGGAGCCTGTTAAGCAATGTATAAAACGTTGATCATTCACAGCATTCTTTCCTTGATTTCAATCAGCCTCTGGGTCTTCATATGAATCCTGAAAACCGCTGGATAAAAATGGCTGACAGCATTCCCTGGGATGTTTTCGAAGAAAAGTATGCCGGAAAGTTTAAGAGCAGGACCGGCAATGTTGCCAAACCTCTCCGTATGGCTCTCGGTGCTCTGATCATCCAGAAAAAATACAACTATTCTGACAGGGAACTGATCGAGCAGCTTACGGAAAATCCGTATTATCAGTATTTCATAGGTCTCCCCGGCTTTCAGGAAGAACCTCCTTTTGATGCTTCCACACTGGTCCTGTTCCGGAAAAGACTGGATGAGCGGATCATTATGGAAGCCAATAACTACATGATCTCCGCGGTAACGGATAAGAAGGATACGGATAACA
>JAQYDI010000007.1 GCA_028724245.1 Lachnospiraceae bacterium | reverse complement strand
AAATCGTTATTTTGTTAGCTGAAATATTGAATTTTCAAGGTGCGAAGCCCATTTTGGGTATGGGAAGTCTTAGTAAATTTATAAAAAATCTGGATGCCGAACATGGGGATAGTTTAAAGTAAAAAACGTGCGTTTGCCGTGATTTGACCACAGTTGCCATTTGATAGGAATTATGTTATAACTTAGGTTGGACGTACAGGAACAGGAGGAAGAATGGATGGCGGGATTTTCTGATATTACAGGACATGAACAGCTGATTTCATATTTTCTCCGTTCTCTGAAAAACGGCAGTATTTCCCACGCCTACATTCTGTCGGGTGAGGAAGGCATGGGAAAGATGACACTTGCAAGGGCATTTGCCATGTCTCTGCTTTGCAGGACACACGATGCATGCGGCCGTTGTCCTTCCTGTCTTCAGTTTGCTTCGGACAATCATCCGGATGTGATCTATGTGAAGCATGAGAAGGAGAACAGCATTGGTGTGGATGATATCCGGGAGCAGGTGGTTGCAGACACGGAGGTCAGACCGTATAACGGCGGCTATAAGATTTACATTATAGACGAGGCGGAGAAGATGACTTCCGCTGCTCAGAACGCACTGCTGAAGACCATTGAGGAACCGCCGGAGTACGTGGTGATCATGCTTCTTTCCAGTCGTGAGGAAAGCTTTTTACAGACGATCCTGTCCCGGTGTATTACACTGAGACTGAGACCGCTGCATGACCGTATCGTAACAGAGTATCTGATGAACAGATACGGTATGGAACAACATCAGGCCGGTATATGTGCAGCCTTTGCCAGAGGAAATCTGGGCAGGGCGATTACGCTGGCAGATTCAGAGAGGTTTATGGAAATGCACGGAAAAACAATTGAAATACTGAAAAGTATATACGACAAGCCATTATATCAACTGTTGGATGAGTTAAAGGAACAGAAAGATGATATTAATGAAGTTCTGGATACGATGAAATTATGGTATCGTGATGTTGTGGTTTTTAAGGCAACTCAGGACAGTAATCTGTTGATTTTTAAAGAGGAGCAGCAGGCGATCAAGAAGATGGCGGACCACAGCAGCTTTAACGGGCTGGATGAGATTCAGAACGCCATTGACAGGGCGCAGGCCCGTCTGAAGGCCAATGTGGGCTTTGATCTGGTTGCAGAGCTTCTTTTGCTGACTCTTCAGGAAAACTGAGAGTCTGATATATATTTGAAAGGGTATATATATGATAAAAGTAATAGGAGTCAGATTCCGCACAGCCGGTAAGATTTATTATTTTGATCCGCTGGGACTGGATATTAAAAAAGGTGACAATGTCATCGTAGAAACAGCCCGCGGTGTGGAATACGGCAAGGTTGTGCAGGGAATCCGTCAGGTGGATGAGGAGAGTGTTGTCCAGCCTCTGAAGCCGGTGATTCGTGTGGCTACTCCGCATGATGATGCGGTGGAAGCTGCCAATAAACAGAAGGAAAAGGAAGCCTTCAGAATCTGTCTGGAAAAGATCAAAAAGCACAAGCTGGAGATGAAGCTTGTGGATGCAGAATATACATTTGACAACAATAAAGTACTGTTTTATTTTACAGCAGACGGCAGGATCGATTTCCGTGAGCTGGTAAAGGATCTGGCAAGCGTGTTTAAGACAAGAATCGAGCTGCGTCAGATAGGTGTCAGGGATGAGACCAAGATTCTGGGCGGTATCGGCTGCTGCGGACGTGTTCTGTGCTGTCATACCCATCTGCCGGAGTTTGTGCCGGTAAGCATCAAGATGGCCAAGGAGCAGAATCTTTCGCTGAATCCGTCCAAGATCAGCGGCTGCTGCGGACGTCTGATGTGCTGTCTGAAGAATGAAGAGGAAACCTACGAATATCTGAACAGCCGTCTGCCTGATGTGGGTGATACAGTGACGACACCCGAGGGAATCAAAGGTGAGGTGCACAGTGTCAATGTGCTCCGTCAGCTGGTCAAGGTAATCGTTGTAGTTGATAAAGACGATAAAGAAATACGTGAATATAAAGTTGAGGAACTGAAGTTCAGACCCCGCCGCAGAAAGAACTGCAGCAATGTGGCAGATCATGAAGCGGAGAAGGAACTGAAGGCTCTGGAAGCTATGGAACGCAGGGAAAGGAACAACAAGCTGTCATGACAGATCCTGTTATTTATCCTTATGAGCGTGTGGATGACCTGCAGCGTGACGGATACCGGATCATTCAGAATCCGGACTGGTTCTGTTTCGGCATGGATGCGGTTCTGCTCAGTGCATTTGCTTCGGTAAAGCCGGGAGAGCAGGTTCTTGACATGTGTACCGGAACCGGTGTGATTCCCATTCTGCTGGAGGCCCGTACAGAGGGCAGCCATTTCACCGGTCTGGAGATTCAGGAACCGGTGGCGGAAATGGCCTGCCGCAGCGTGGCGCTCAATCATTTAGATAAAAAGGTATCCATTGTGAATGGCGATGTGAAGGAGGCTTCTTCCATATTTGGAAGGGCTTCTTTTGATATCGTCACCTGTAATCCGCCCTATATGAATAATCAGCATGGGCTCAGGAATCCTTCTGAACCCCGGGCAATCGCCCGTCATGAACTGCTGTGTACGTTCGAGGATGTGGCGAGGGAGGCGGCTGCCTGCCTGCGTCCCGGCGGGCGATTTTATCTGGTACACAGGCCCAGACGGTTTGCAGATCTGATTACGGTGCTGCGGTCATATAAACTGGAGCCGAAGCGGATGAGATTTGTTCATCCTTTTGCAGACCGGGAAGCCAATATGGTGCTGATCGAGGCATTCCGCGGAGGCGGCGTGCAGATGCATGTGGAACCGCCGCTGATCGTATATCAGGATGTGAATGTGTATACGGATGAAGTACGCAGACTGTATGAGATGTAATTTTCTATGGATTACGGATGTCTGTGGAATTGTTGATTTGAAAGGAAGAATATATGCTGTATCTTTGTGCTACCCCCATCGGCAATCTGGACGATATTACCGTACGTGTGCTGAATACATTGAAATCGGTGGATCTGATTGCGGCGGAGGATACCCGCCACAGCATCAAGCTGTTGAATCATTTTGAGATAAAAACACCCATGACCAGTTATCATGAGTATAATAAAGTGGAAAAGGCCAGACAGCTGGTGGAGCTTATGCAGCAGGGGAAGGAAATTGCTCTTGTGACGGATGCCGGTACACCGGGTATCTCCGATCCGGGAGAAGAACTGGTGCGTCAGTGTTATGAAGCGGGCGTGCCGGTGACGGCTTTGCCGGGGGCTGCCGCCTGTATCACTGCCCTGATTCAGTCGGGCCTTTCCACCAGAAGATTTTGTTTTGAAGCATTTCTGCCTGCTGATAAAAAGGAACGGGCGCGGGTTCTGGAGGAACTGGTTACGGAGACCCGTACAATTGTAATTTATGAAGCCCCTCATCATCTGGTGAAAACTCTTACAGAACTGAAAGAGGTTCTGGGAGGAGAGCGCAGGATCAATCTGTGCCGGGAATTGACGAAGCATTATGAAGAAAAATGGCTGACGACTATTGATGAGGCTCTGGAGGGACTTTGTCAGAATGGCCCCCGCGGTGAATATGTGCTGGTGATCGAAGGCAGAAGCGCCGCTTCCCTGAAGCAGGAACAGATAGACAGCTTTGCGGAACTTTCACTGGAAGAGCATATGGAGCGATATCTTTCTCAGGGAATTGAACGGAAGGAAGCCATGAAAAAAGTAGCGAAAGACAGAGGTGTGTCAAAGCGGGATATCTATCAGGCTCTGTTGAAATGATCGGATGATATGATCCGGTATATACAGCTGTTCCGTGCGGCTTTTTTGAGAATACGTTAACTGTTCAGAGCTGCAGCAGCAACAAAAAGAATCTCCGGTCCGGAGATTCTTTTTGTTGAGGGATTATTCCTGAATGGAAAAACCGGCCAGCTCAGCCAGTTCTTTTATTGTATCGCGGGAAATGGTCTTTCCCATGTACTCAATAAGGTCTTTTTTAGAACCTGTAAAAATGTCACAGTCACAGTGTTTGGTTAAAATGATCCGGTCTCCTTCAACAAATATCTCAAGAGAGTCTTTTTCATCCAGCTGCAGACTGCGCCGCAATTCAATGGGGATGGTAATTCGCCCCAGTTCATCGAGTTTCCTGATTACACCAGTACTTTTCATAATACCTCCTGCTGCTTTGCGCATATGTATCTCAGCGGGTGTAAAGGGATTGGGTAAACTCCTGCGCCCGGAGAGTAGTGGGTAAAAACAGTTTCATTTTAAAAAACTAGAAGTAATCATAATCTTAACGTAATTGGACTGCCATGTCAATCAGTTTAGACGTTATAATTTAGTAACTGTTCAAAGTCAGGCGAAATGAAGTTCTGGACAGTAACGGGAAATGTGGGGTTTGAGCAGTATGGGGGAGAAAAACTTGCGCGGCGGAAAAGTATAGTATATAATTTTTGCAGAAGCCTGTCCGGGGAATGTGTTTTGCCGGCAAAAGCCCTGATGATTCAGAGGCGGCTCCAAATGATCAGGAGACGGAAGGAAGGAATTTGATGGAAAAGCAGGAATCGATCACATATATCAGGCAGCTGATGGGAAAACAGGAAAAGCTGCAGAGTCTGAATCGGGCAGTCCGGGAGACTTCGGAGGCGCTTGATAAGTCTCAGAGGGCTCTTGAAACCTACAAAGTCAGGATATCGGAGGAGTCTGCCCAGCTTGTGAAAAAGCAGCGTGAGTCTCTGGAGACCAGATTGGAAAAAAGCGTTCAGGCTGCAGCCCACAGAGTAGAGCAGGCAGAGAAAAAACGTGCGCAGGAGAAGGAAAAACAGAAGAAAAGTCATATTGCGGATGAAACAAAGGAGTACAGGGAACAGATCCGTCAATATCGGGAACAGATCAAAAGTGATATGAAGTCGGATGGAGTTCCCTTTTACTGCAGCAGTAAACTGTGGTTTTCCCTGTTTATGCCTGCGTATCTGACGGATTATCTTCTGATTGCCATATCCTGGCTGTTTACAGCCATTGCACTGCCTCTGCTGATCTATATGCTGATACCGGATCACAGACTGTGGCAGTTTTATATCCTGTTTCCGCTGTTTGTGGTGATCTCTATTGTTTTATATGTTCAAATTGCAGGTAATACCAGAAAAAAACACAGGGAAATTCTTGGCAGATGCCGTGAGAAGATGAATTTGATCCATGATCTGAAGAAACGCATTAAAAAGACGGAGAAGCAGATTCATAAAAGTGATGATGAAAGTCCATATGAATTAAAGGAACTGGATGAAAAAGTCCGGCAGGCACGCAGGGATCTGGAAACTGCCCGCAGCAATCAGGCAGACGGACTGAAAGAATTTGAGCAGCATACGCGTTTTGATATTATTGAAGAATTCAGGGTCAGATCCCGGGAAAAACTGGACGAGCTGACTGACGGGATCAGTCAGCTGACCAGAGAGAAAAATCTGACTATGGAGATGGCATCGGAACTGCAGCTGGAGATCGTTGAAGAGTATGAGGAAAAGCTGGGGGCCGGGAATCTGAATGAGAGTCGTCTGAGGGAGCTGCTTGCGCTTCTGGAAGAAGGCCGTGCGGATACGCTGGAGAAAGCGATTCATGTACTGAATACAGGAGAAGGTCCGGCAGCTGGTTAACGGATTTTGTGCCTGTTCAGAGCCGGCCGGATCTATTACCGGAGTTTTACTTCCTGAACATAAAGCTGCAGGATTTCTGCAGCTTTTGCCATCTCTTCTTCAGAAAAAGGGTGCAGTCCCTGTACATTGACGGTTTCTCCGTCGCGGAATGTCTGCAGCCAGCAGAGTGCGGCGCCGGAGAGCAGTTCTCCCAGCTGGTGAAAATGAGAAAGGTCGTGCAGTTCCTTTACCACTGTGGTACGGAATTCGTAAGGCAGGCCGCTGCTCATGACCAGATCGATGGACTGCCGGATGGCTTCCATGGAAACGGATGAAATACCGGCCGCCCGGCAGTAGTGTTCGGGGCAGGCTTTCACATCCATGGCGATATAATCCAGCAGGTGCTGTTTCAGCAGACTCCGGATCTGCTCAGGGTGAGTGCCGTTGGTATCCAGTTTTATTTTCAGGCCGAGATCCCGGACACGGCGTATAAATTCATCCAGATCGGATGCCAGAGAGGGTTCTCCTCCTGTGATTACTACCCCTTCCAGGATGCCTGCTCTTTTTTTCAGGAAGGAGAAAATATCTTCATGATCCAGAGGTGTGCAATTCAGAGGATGCAGGAGTTCTGAATTCTGGCAGTAGGGGCAGTTGAAATTGCAGCCGCCGGTAAACAGGATGGCGGACAGATGCTCCGGATAATCGAGAAGAGATGTTTTTTGAAGACCGTATATTTTCATAATCATACCTCAGTTCATATAGGTTTTATTTGTACAGAGTATACAGCAGTATTGCTTAAAAGACAACAGAAAGGGAGGTTGTTGCAGGATGGCCAGATCACAGCAGCATCGTATGGAGGAAAAGGCGAGAAAAGAAGAACTGCTGCGCCGGCAGAAAGAGCTTCAGCAGGAAATGGATGAAAAATACATGAAAGAGGCAATCAGGCAGGCCAGACGGGCGGCAAAGCTGGGTGAAGTACCCATAGGCTGTGTGATCGTATATGAGGACCGCATCATTGGAAGAGGTTATAACCGGCGCAATACCGATAAAAGTACGCTGTCCCATGCGGAGATTACAGCAATTAAAAAGGCAAGCCGTGCGGTAGGCGACTGGAGGCTGGAGGAATGTACTCTTTATGTAACGCTGGAGCCCTGCCAGATGTGTTCGGGAGCTATTGTTCAGGCCAGAATTCCGCGGGTGGTGATGGGGTGCCGTAATCCCAAGGCGGGCTGCGCGGGATCGATTCTGAACCTTCTGCAGATGCCGGAGTTCAATCATCAGGTAGAGATCACGGAAGGAATCAGAGGGGAAGAGTGTTCCCTTCTGCTGAAAAATTTTTTCAAGGACCTTAGAAAACGTCTGAAAGAGGAAAAAAAGGCACAGCGGGAGAGGGAATTTGCAGGAAAGTAACGGTTGACAAAAAAGTTGATACAATGTATACTGAACTGGTGCATTGGCTTGGAAAACAGATGCTTTCGGGCATTTGAGAGGCAGATGCATTGCGAGATTTTGTTATAAAGTTTCCGCGCAGCCGGGGAGTTAGCGGTGCCCTGTACCTGCAATCCGCTATAGCAGGGGTGATATCCGAGCCGAGGGTTGTCCATTGTAGGGCCTGCCCTGTATAAGCGGCGTTGAGATCTGGGTCTTGCGCAACAGAAACCCGTGAACCGTGTCAGGTCAGGAATGGAGCAGCACTAAGCGGGAGCTTCTGTGTGCCGTGAGGTAGCCTGGGTTGAGCTGGCTGTATGGGTAACGCTTATGGTGGCTTCTCGAAGCCGGATGCGCGGATTTTTTTTATGCAGTGGCGGTATGACGTCACGGGAGGGTAGTATGAGTTTTAAAAAGAGATTTCTGGCCGGTTCACTGGCGGCAGTACTGACACTGGGCATGGCTACCGGCTGTACAACCGTGAGAAAGTCGGATTTATCAGATGATTACTCCACGGTAGTGGCAGCAACCTATGGAGATGAGAATATTTACCTGGATGAGGTGAACTACTATTTAAGAAACAGCCAGCTGATGTATGAGTATTACGGTGCCATGTACGGTACCAATATCTGGGAGAACGAGGGTGCGGAAGACGCATTGCGTGAGGAGGTTATGGCTTCCATTTACCAGACAAGAGTACTCTGCGATCATGCTGAGGATTATAAAGTTGAGCTGACCGACGCAGATAAAACGCTGATTGCAGACCGTGTCAGCGAAGACAATCAGGAATTTATGGAGATTGCCGGTTCCGATGAGAAGATGCTGACAGATCTGATGACAAAGAATGCTCTGGCCAATAAAGTATACAAAGCAATCATTGATGAAACCGAGATCAAGACCACAGAAGAAGATAATCGTCAGAATTCCATCAGCTACCTGTTTTTCGAGGAAGCAGAGGAGGCCGACGAAACGGCAGAGACTGAGACAGCCGCAGATGAAACAGCAGAAACTGAGACAACTGCAGATGAAACAGCAGAGGCTGAGACAGAAGCAGAGGAGACAGGCTATAAAGAGGCTGATGCAAAGGCTGCTTTGAAGAAGGTTGAGCAGGGTACTTCTCTGGAAGATGCGGGCAAGGATGTGGGAATCGATGTTTCCACAACCAATTTCGGTGTCAATGAAGAACAGACAACCGAATTCGGCAAGAAAGCGGTTACTCTGAAAGAAGGCGAATCCGCCATGGTTTATGAAGAAGGCACCGGCTGGTATGTGATGGTCTGTGATTCCGAGAACGATGAAGACGCTACAGCCAGCGCATATGAAAGTGCTGTAGAAGAAGAACAGAGCGCACATTTCTCAGAAGTATATCAGGAACTGGATAAGGCAAAATTCAAAGTGAATGAAGACGTTGTCAAGAGTCTGAATATTGCGGATACGCCGGTTCTTAATCTGGAATCCGAAACAGAAGATTCCACAGAGGATGTTTCTCTGGAGGAAAATACTGCAGAAGACGGTACAGCTGAAGATGTGGAAACAGAGGATGAAACAACAGAAGCTGAATAATGTACATGTCATTTAGTAATTGCTGTTTCAAAAAATCAGCAAACTGCATTTTAAAAATGAATAATCGAGAAATATAAGAATCAAGCCTTGAGAGACAGGAAAATATCTGTTTCCCGGGGCTTTTTCAAAAGAGTTACAATAACAAAAAATGAGTTGGTGATAAATATTTTGAAGGAGAAAGATGTATTTCGCATAAAATCGCTCCATAAAGACAAATGTTTCTGTCGTGCGGACAAAACAGGGCGGAGATTAATCAAAAACAAAAATATTGAAGATTTTTTTTGTATTAAAAGGAAAATATTAATTATAATCAATAAAAATGATTAAAAAAATACCTTTTCATTCTCTGTGCAATATGATACTATAACAGTACATTTTCAAACTAAGGTTAAATTTGTCCTGTGTTATCTGTAAAGATGTCCATGTATCAACCAGGGGGCTGCCATACAGGATGGCGTTATACAGAATGATGTTATACAGGGTGTTTCAGACATCAGGATGGTTGTATGTGGGTTTCAGGACTTCAGGAGGATAAGATATGAGAAATTGTGATAAGTATGAAAGACAGTATTTTCTTCCGCCCGTGGAATGCTATGACTGGGTGAAGAAAGATTACATTGATAAAGCACCCATATGGTGCAGCGTTGACCTTCGTGACGGCAATCAGGCGCTGATCGAGCCCATGAGCCTGGATGAGAAGCTGGAGTTTTTCGAGCTTCTTGTAAAGGTAGGCTTCAAGGAGATCGAAGTCGGTTTCCCTGCTGCATCAGAGACAGAGTACAATTTCCTTCGTGCCCTTATTGAACGGAACATGATTCCCGATGATGTGACGATTCAGGTGCTGACTCAGGCCAGAGAACATATTATCAAGAAGACATTTGAAGCGGTTAAGGGAGCTCCCAGAGCTGTCATTCATGTGTATAATTCCACTTCTGTAGCGCAGAGAGAGCAGGTATTCAAAAAGAGCAAAGAAGAAGTAAAACAGATTGCCATTGACGGTGCAGCGCTTCTGAAGAAGCTGGCGGATGAAACCGACGGTAATTTTGCTTTCGAATACAGCCCTGAGAGCTTTACCGGTACAGAGATGGATTATGCGCTGGAAGTAGTGAACGCTGTACTGGATGTGTGGCAGCCTACACCGGATAACAAGGTGATCATCAATCTGCCCAGCACGGTTCAGCTTTCCATGCCTCATGTATTTGCCAGCCAGGTGGAATATATGAGCAAAAACATGAAATACCGCGATAACGTAATTCTCAGCCTTCATCCTCATAATGACCGTGGATGCGGTGTCAGTGATGCGGAACTGGGAATTCTTGCAGGTGCGGACCGTATTGAAGGAACACTGTTCGGCAACGGTGAAAGAACCGGCAATGTGGATATCGTAACACTTGCCATGAATATGTTCTCTCACGGCGTTGATCCCGAACTTGATTTTTCCAACATCAGTGAGATCAGACAGGTATACGAGAAACTGACCGGCATGGTTGTGCATGAACGTCAGCCTTACGGTGGTCAGCTGGTATTTACTGCTTTCTCCGGTTCTCATCAGGATGCCATTGCCAAGGGTATGAACTGGAGACAGGATAAGGAGCTGTACAAGTGGAATGTACCGTATCTTCCCATCGATCCGCAGGATGTGGGCAGAACCTACGATTCCGATGTAATCCGTATCAACAGCCAGTCCGGCAAGGGCGGTGTGGCTTATATTCTGAAGCAGAATTTCGGTCTTTCTCTGCCTGAGAAGATGAAAGAAGAAGTCGGATACATGATCAAAGACGTATCCGATAAGGAACATAAGGAACTTACTCCGGATCTGATTTATCAGGTTTTCGAGGACAAATATATTCACAATGCGGAAGTTTTCCAGATCAAGGAGCATCATTTTAAGCAGCTGGATGATGGGATTCTGGCAGAAGTTACGATCCAGCAGGGGAGTGATGAGAGAATTGTTACGGCCAACGGCAACGGACGTCTCAGCTCTGTCAGCAACGCGATCAAGCAGTATTTCGGCATCAGCTATGAGCTGACCGTTTACGAAGAACACTCCCTTTCCAAAGGCTCTTCTTCCAAAGCGGTTACCTATGTGGGTGTCAGCAGTCATGAAAAGCTTCACTGGGGCGTAGGTATTCATGAGGATATCATTGTAGCTTCCATTAATGCTCTGGTAGCAGCGGTCAACCAGCTGGATGAGGTACGTAATGTGTCCGCCTGCAAGGATCAGCGCCTTCTGGAGATCATGAATTATATACAGATGAATTATCTGACGGTTACGCTGGATGAGCTTTCTGAGAAATTTTATCTTTCCAAGCCGTACCTTTCCAAATATATTAAGGAAAAATCAGGCATTACATTTGGTGAGGCAGTTAAAAAGGTACGTATGAGAAAAGCGCGTACGCTGCTGAAAAACCGCAATATGACGGTGGAATCCATTGCGGAAAGCGTCGGTTATCAGAATGTGGAGCATTTCAACAGACTGTTTAAGAAAGCCTATGGTATGACTCCCATTCAGTTCAGAAATCAGAAATAATCTGCCGGGGAGAAGCGTCTGCCTGTGCAGGGAGCATGCTCAGCGGAAATATAAGCCTCCGGCTGCATATAATATCAGAAGAACAGATATGTGTGGTGTGTATCATGGATTCATACCGGATTCTGATAGGTATGTGCGGCCAGGGGCATTTTTTTCGCTATGAGGAAGCGGTGAAGAGGGCGGGATTTCAACCGGTGTTTGTTTCGGAAGCTTATGATATTCTGAACAGAAGCCTGCAGGGGAAGCTGCTCCGGTGTGTGTATGCCGATCGGAGATTCTGTGATGCCTGTGCAGAGCAGTATGACGGCCTGCTGCTTCCGGGCGGCGGCGACCTGCCCTCGGTGTATTCTGATGAAATCGACCGTTTCAGAACAGGTCCGGAAGCGCAGGTGAACCGGATGCAGTTTTATCTGGCAGAAGCGTTTCTTTTGGCAGGAAAACCGGTTATGGGAATCTGCAAGGGGATGCAGCTGTTAAATATTCTGTTGGGCGGGACGCTGTATGGGGATCTGCCGGATGGAAAAAGGGAGCATCATGCATATGATGCAGTTTGCGGCAGGGACAGAATGCATAATTCCCGGATCAGCCCTTTATTTCTCCCATTCCTCAAACTGCAGAGAACTATGTGGATAAACAGTGCGCATCATCAGGCGGTGGAGCAGTTGGGAGAAGGTCTTACGGTGATGCAGAAAGCGGATGATGGAGTCATAGAAGGGATTTGCCATCAGGATTTTCCGGCGGTGGGATTTCAGTGGCATCCGGAGCGGCTCGGTACTCAGGAGGCGGATATGCTTTTTGGGGAAGCATGGTCTGCCATGTTTCGGGGCCGCAGATTGGTTGAAAAAAAATAACTTGACATGCGTTCGGATAGATACTATAATTGTATTAATTGGCAGTCTAAAAATGGCGAAGGGAATGGTCGTGAATTATGTTATTGAGAACTTATGAGAAGATTACGGATTTATTTGCACGTAATAACGGATATCTGAGTTTTGATGATCTGCGCAGAGAGAAGATCACAATCACGCAGATGAATGAACTGGTGGCCAAGGGCGTTCTGGAAAGATTTTCAAGAGGATGGTACTGGTATCAGGGGGAGGGTGCCGAAAAGCCTGAGAATTATCGTATGATCGAGATCTGCAAGGTGAATCCCAAAGCAGTTGTCTGTGCGGACAGTGCCTGCTATTACTGGGGCCTGCTGAAGAAAGAGCCGGATCATCTGTCATTTGCAACCCGCAGGACTGACAGGTCGGGTATGGAAGTGATTTTCCCTGTATCGAGACATTATTTTTCCGATTATGCGTATACACTGGATCAGAAAGTGGTGGATACGCCTTATGGAAGTTTTAAGATTTATGATATGGATAAGAGTGTATGTGACTGTATCCGTTTCCGGGAAGAACTGGGAGAGGATGTGATCAAGGAAGTCATTACCGAGTATGCAAGACAGCAGGATCGTCAGGTGGATCGCATGCTGGCCTATGCGGATCAGATGCGTGTAGGAAGGATCGTCCGCAAGTACCTGTAAAACGTTCAGAACCAGGCAGTTTTGCACAAAAAGTGTGATGAATAAATATAAAAGATCCCGGGAACACTCCCGGGATTCTTTGTATATTTAACAGATATCCGTAAGATCAGTGTTTACTGGTCGTATCGGTTATAGTGGTAGATGATGGAAGGGCGTCCGCCGGTGTTGTAATCCACATCGCTGGATACCTCTTTCAGTTCGATCAGATAGTTCATGTACCGGCGTATGGTAACGCGGGATAATCCTACCTCGTCTGCAATCTGTTCGCTGGTCAGTCCTTCTCCGATGTGCTGATTCAGATAGGTGCGGATGGAATCCAGTGTTTTGCTCTGAAGTCCTTTGCTGGGCAGAATCTCCTTCTCCGAATTGCGGGTGAAGGATGTGTTGGAGAGGAATTCATCCAGCTGCTTCTGAGACAATCCCTGATTGTGCTCGATCACATTCTGCTTACGGATGAATTTGTCCAGAGCTGCGGCAAAACGGGAATATTCAAATGGCTTCACAAGGTAGTCCACCAGTCCGTAGCTTAAAAGAGAGCGGATGCTGTTGATATCGCTGGCCGCGGTAACCATGATGACGTCCACCGGGTTGCCGGATGCACGCAGGCGGCTGAGAAATTCTTTACCATCCATGACGGGCATATACATATCAAGGATGATCAGATCGACAGCATGATCTTCCAGATATTTTAAACCGTCTGAACCGTTGGAAAAGATACCGGCCAGTTCCAGCTGGTTGTTGCGGTTTACATACTGTTTATTGATGGAAGCGACCATGGGGTCGTCTTCAATGATGATTACTTTATATTTCATGATGAAATCTCCGTTTCAGTCTGTATTTTCCGTATCATAACTGTGGCTTCTGTACCTTCGCCGGGGTCTGATTCGATTTTTAAGGAGCCGTGGAATTCATCAACCAGACTTTTCACCAGATACAATCCGGTTCCGTGGCCGGGACCTTTTGTGGAGATCCCCGGCTCTGTAACCCGGTTTACCAGTTCTGCACTCATACCGCGTCCTGTATCAAGAACGGAAATATAGGTGCTTTCCGTGTCGATAAAGACGGTAAGCTGAATTTCTTTCAGAATATGATCGCAGGAATTCAGTTCCTCAATGGCGTTCTGGATCAGGTTGCCCAGAATGGTTACATACGCATTGGAAGGAATACCGATGGTCAGGTGGGTACAGTAGCTTTCCGGCACCAGATTCAGGGCGATATCCAGTTCAGCTGCGCGGATGGCCTTGCCGATAATGATAGCGGCAACGCCCTGATGCGTGATCAGCCGGGAAATCTGGCTGATGGAACGGGAAGAGCCCATACTGCTCTGGAGCAGATATTCTTTTGCTTCGGCAATATGGTCTGTCTCCAGATACCCCAGAATAACATGGAGCTTGTTCATGAATTCATGATTGAATGCGCGGAGTGTATCGACCATGTTGTTGGCATCTTCCAGCTGTTCGGTCATCTCGTTGATGAGTTTTGCATTCTGGAACAGAGAAGCTGCTCCGATCAGCTGCCCGTTGGAATAAAGAGGCAGGTGGGTGATCAGCAGGTTTTTGCCGTGAAGAACCATGTGTTCATTGTAAATTGCCTGTCTTGTTTCGAGAACCTGAGGCAGCTTGCTTTCCGGCATGACATCCTGTATGGGAACCCGGTCATAAGGAATGATGGGAAGCCCCAGAATCTCGCAGCCCATATTATTGATAATGGTAATACGTTTTTCTGTATTGATGGCAATAACGCCTTCGTCAATAATGTTCAGCACGTTGGCATTGCCGTCGTAGATCTGGGAAAACTGTTCGGGATCATATCCCTTCAGCTGACTGCGTATAAAGCGCATGGAAGCTGTGGCACACAAAGTACCGATTCCCAGCAGGATAATCGTTGCCAGAATATAGATGGGAGCCGATTTCAGAATAGTGGAAAACTGACGCCTGTATAAAATTGATACAGCTACGAAGCCAAGCCTGTTTCCGTCCGTATCCTTTATAACGGAATAGGAAATACGGTAGCGCCGGTTCCGGTCATCTTTTCTGGTATCCATATAATCGTCGACATCCTCCATGAGCTGCATCTCCAGTTCACTGGCCTGTCGTCCCATATACTCAGGATCAGAATTATAAATAATCGTTCCGCTGTGGTCGACCAGAGTAATGCTGTCCACAATCGGCATATCATTTATCAGTTCTTCAAGAAAGGTTTTGCAGTCTTCGGTTGCATAACCAAGCTTTACAGAATCAATAATAGTAGGACCTGTGGACAGCGTATTGGATGTGGTCAGGAGATTGTCGGCGATGATCTTGACCTGTGAGGAGATATCAACAGAAATCGATACAACGGCGCAGATCAGCACTGCAAGTGCGATACATCCCAGCTGAACCATATATATATGATATTCGAATGTTAATTTTTCTTTCAGGAATTTTTTCATGGTGTTCTCCTTTGATACGATTCTATTTTATAAGGGAATGGGGGAATGTGCAACGGCTTAATTATTTTTTTTAGTTAGTTAACACTTTGTGTATTTTGCAAAACTTTTCATTGACATTTTTGTATAATATAATGAAAATGCCGAAGAATTTTTTATCAAAACTTATGTACCTGTTCAGTAACAGGAATCTGAGCGGACTGGCGATAACTGTATGGTGAATTTTGGGAAGGGGGATTTATTATGACAGTATCATTGGCAGCATATGTACAGCAGAACCTGACGGCAGCGAGGTCGGAAAAGGAAAAAGTGATTTCGGTACTTTACAGAATGTTTGGAATGGGTGTGATTTCAGAGAGGGAACTGCTTCGCAGTATTGAATTATTGAGAAGAGAATAGCTGATAAGGAAACGTAATTGATTGAGAAAAGTAATTGATTGAGAAAAGTAATTGAAGAGTTCACTTGTTGAGAGACAATGAAAAAAGTGTGATTAAAAGTGAGACAGGCAGGCGCCCCGGGGTGTCTGCCTGTTGTGATATGACCGGAAAACAGCCAAAGGCGGGCAGAAACGGTCTTGCACAGGAGCTTTTTTCTGTGTATACTTGGAGTGCAGACGCGGCGGTGGGTGTCCGTTTGCCTGAACATGTTAATATGCGAGGTGGTTTTATGAATAAAGAAGAATTTATCAGATTGACACAGGAGAAACCGTTGCTGCTTGATGGAGCCATGGGATCGAATCTGCTTCTGGCGGGAATGCCGAGAGGTGTCTGTTCCGAACAGTGGATTCTGGAGCATCCCGAAGTAGTTGAAAAGCTTCAGCGGGATTATATGGAGGCGGGCAGTCAGGTCGTATATGCCCCCACATTTATGGCGAACCGGATCAGTATGGACAATATGGGACTGGCAGATCAGGTGGAGCGCTTCAACAGGGAAATTTCGAAGATTTCCCGACGGGCTGTGGGAGACCGGATACTGGTTGCCGGTGATATGACCACCTGCGGAAAGATGCTGGAACCGGGAGGTCCGATCAGTTATAATGAGTTGTTTGACGCTTATGCGGAACAGATCCGTTATCTGGCGGATGCAGGCGTGGATTTTATTATTGGTGAAACACTTCTTTATGAAGAGGAGGCTCTGGTGCTGCTGGATGCGGCGGCATCTGTAACGGATATGGCAGTCTGCTGCAGTTTTACGGTGGAAGGTGACGGAACGATGCCTTTCGGCGGCAATGTGGTGGATGCCGTGGCCAATCTGGAGCTGATGGGAGCGGCGGCTGCAGGGATCAACTGTTCCATGGGACCTGATCAGGCTCTTGCTGTTGTCGGAAATATGAGTGAACGTCTGTCGATTCCCGTAATTGCCAAGTTGAATGCCGGCATGCCGGATATTTCCGATACGGGAGAGGTTGTTTACAGCATGGATGCAGACCGGTTTGCTTATTATATGGAAAAGCTTCTGGATGCCGGTGCTTCGGTTGTGGGCGGCTGCTGCGGAACCACACCGGCGTATATTGCGGCGCTGAAAAAAGTGATCGATAGAAAAACAGCTGATAAAAACGGGTCTGATAGAAAAGCAGCTGATAAAACGGCTGCTGACAGGGAGATGTGATTATGACAAGAGTGGCCGGTTACCGGACAAAAAACCGTGACATGATGCTTGCCTATATGAAGGCAAACCGTGATCGCACCGTTTATGTCAATGATATCCATCAATATATGAAGGCTCAGGGGGTCAGCGTCAATATTACAACGATTTACCGCTTTCTGGACAAACTGCAGGAGGAGCATCAGATCCTGAAATATACGGCGGATAAAGGGGAATGTGCCGGTTTTCAGTATGTGGGAGAGGGCAACTGCTGTGAAGAGCATCTTCACGTCAAGTGCACCTGCTGCGGCAAGGTGATCCATCTGGACTGTCAGTTTATGGATGAGATCAGGCATCATCTGCAGGAACATCACCGGTTTCTGCTTCAGTGCAGCGGTTCCAGTCTGTTCGGATTATGTGAAGAATGTCAGAAGAAATTGCAAAAAGATTGACATTACTTTGACATCTTGTTAAAATGAACACACAGGCAGTTTTCGGCGTATTTTGTGCAACTTCTATAATTTGCATTGCCATACTGCTGAATTAACTGTCAAAAAAGAGGGTACGTATTAATTTACGGAAAGGGGTAAAAATGAAGAAATTAAAAGTTGTAGACCAGGAAGCGTGTATGGCATGTAAACAGTGTGAAGTTGTCTGTTCAGAAACATTCTACAAAGAATATGATCCGGATTTATCATGCATCCATATTATCGAGAAGAACGGCGCAGTAAAGACCAATGTCTGCGTACAGTGCGGTAAGTGTGCAAAATCCTGCGAACAGGAAGCAATCACAAAGAACGCAAAGGGCGTTTTCACAATCGACAAGAAGAAATGTATCGGCTGCGGCAAATGTGTAGAAGTATGTCCTTTCGGCGTTCTGGTTATGCGTGCAGGCGCTGAACATCCTTCAAAGTGTATCGCATGCGGCAAATGCGCAAAATCCTGCCCTGTTGATGCAATCGCTGTTGTTGAGAAATAATCGGGTTTACATAACCGGGGCCTCGAACTGCTTCGGACAGTAAAAAAACAGTAAAAAACGGATACGGTCTGATTTGGTATGTGATCAGACTGTATCCGTTTTTGTTATGGCATCAAAGCCATATGATATCTTCATTGCCGATATGGCAGGCTGATTTTCATTTAGAGTAAGCCGGTAAACTGAATCAGGATCCCCCAGCAGACACCGGAAAGGTACAGAAGGCCGAGGATCTGCAGGTTCTTTTTCCGGTTCCGGTGCAGGCGGAAAAGGATCAGCAGTCCCACGCCGGCGCTGACCAGAAGTCCCGACATCATGGCTCCGCCGCCCAGAATTCCCTCCAGATACAGCTGTGTGATGACGACGGAAGCAGCACAGTTGGGGATCAGGCCCACCAGGGCGGCGATCATCTGTCCGGCTACGGGCACATTCAGAATCAGTCCCGACAGATTTTCTTCACCGATTCCTTCGATTACCAGATTCAGAATCAGGGAAATCAGGAAAATATAGATAACGATGCGGATGGTATGGTTGACTGCGGAGCGGACAATACTGCCGCCTTCACAATGGCAGTGCTCATGTTCGCAGATGGAATGGATATCCGCTTTTTTTTCGGGTTCTCTGAATATGCGGACAAGAATCTGGTCGGCAGCCAGCCCGGTAATGATACCGATGGTCATCTTCATGCCCAGTATTTTCAGAATCAGACCCGGCTCGACCTGTTCCGATAAAAGAATCGGAAGCATCTCGTCGGATGTGGAAAGGTACACGGCAAGAAGTGTGCCCACGGTGATCAGCCTGCCTGCGTACAGACTGGAAGCGGCAGCGGAAAAACCGCATTGGGGAAAGATTCCCAGAACACCGCCGCAGACGGGGCCCAGCTTTCCGGCTTTGCGGATCAGACGTGTTGTCTGTTCCCCGGTTTTGTGTTCAAGGTATTCCATCAGCAGATAGGTAACAAATAAAAACGGAATCAGACGCAGACTGTCCAGTCCGCTGTCCACCAGAATATCAGCAATCATCTCCATAAATCGATCTCCCTGTAAAATGCATTAAAACGCAAATTGTTTGCATTTTGAGATTATATAGAGTTTGGGGATACTTGTCAAGAGGGAATTGTTTTTAATAGGATTTTAATTCTTTCCCTGTTTTGTTTTAATTTATATCAGATATGATAAGACCATCAGAAAAAAGATTGCAGGTATCCATGCAATAATGATACAATAAAGGAGTTATGGTTATGGAAGAGATGGAAAAAAGAGAATTGATTGAGAAACTGGCGCAGAAAGCGCAGATTGGACAGGAAGAGGCACAGGAGATTCTGGAACGCAATGGTTGGGATATTCTGGACAGCATGATTGAACTGGAACGGGCGGGAAGGATTCCTGATTCCGGCGCGCAGACAGGTACCGGTTATTCCACGCAGGATCAGAATTCGGAAGAATTCCAGCAGGTTACAGTCACTGCATCGCGGTCCAGAGAGGAATCCACCGGAGCAAAGCTGAGACGGATCGTGAAAAAACTGTTCCGTAAAAGTCTGGATAATGATTTTGTAGTACGGCATAAAGAAAAGGAAATTCTGCATGTTCCGGTGCTGATACCGGTTATTCTGCTGCTTGCAGCTTTCTGGGTTACGGCTGCTGCACTGTGCCTCGGTCTGCTGGCGGGGCTGCGTTACTCCTTCCGGGGCAGTGATCTGGGGACGGATACGGTTAATCAGGCCATGGAAAAAGCAGCCGACTGCGCGGAAGATATTAAGGAGAAGGTCAGGGAATTGATAGATGACGAAGAGAATACTGATAGTCGAGGATGAAGATAAGATCGCCCGTTTTCTGGAACTGGAACTGGTCCATGAAGGGTATGAAGTAGTTAAAAAATATGATGGGAGAAGCGGTTTGGAGGCGGCGCTTTCCGGAGGCTTCTCTCTGATGATACTGGATATTATGCTGCCGGGCATCAACGGTCTGGAAGTTCTCAGGCGTCTGAGGAAAACCTCGGAACTGCCGGTAATCATGCTGACCGCCAGAGATCAGGTTATGGATAAGGTAAATGGTCTTGATATGGGTGCTGATGATTATATGACGAAGCCTTTTGCCGTGGAGGAACTTCTGGCCCGGATCCGCCTGGTTCTGCGTAAACATGCACAGGGGACGGAATCGTCCGTCGGCAGCGGACACATTCATCAGGTCCGGAATCTGGTGATGGATGAAGCAGCTCATACAGTCAGATATCAGGGGAAGGAAATCCAGCTGACCAACAAGGAATTTCAGCTGCTCAGGGAATTGATGATAAACTGCAATGTTGTCCTGTCACGGGAAACCATTCTCAATAATGTGTGGGGATATGATTATGTGGGGGAAACCAATGTGGTGGATGTGTATGTCCGGTTCCTGCGCCAGAAGATCGATGATGCTGTGGGAGAAAAATTTATCCTTACAGTACGCGGTGTCGGCTATGTAATCAAGGATGAATACCACGAGTGATAAGATAAATATTATAAACGACGCCAATCAATGCCATAAGTCATAAGGATCAATGCCATGAATCATAATGAAAGAAAAGACGGTCGGGATGTCAGACGGGACCGCGGCGCGGGGCGCTCCGGTTCCATTGCATGGAAACTGAATCTGGCCAGTCAGCGCAGAAAGTTCTGCAGCCTGATTTTTACAGCCATATTTATTTTTATTGTTATTATGCTGGTATGGTTTTTTACATCAAAGCAGATTCTTCTGCCTTTCGGAGCAAAAGTGGTGCAGGGGGCGCTGGAGGGAAGCCTGAAGAAGCCGGAAACGCTGAAATATATATTTACAGACGGGTCAGGAACACGTTATACGGCAGAACTGGGCCGTTTTCTTCTGTCTATCCGGATTCCTTTTCTGACGGTCTTCGCAGGTGCGCTTCTCTGGTGGGCTGTGGGATTTCTGAACGGTACGGAATCCTACCGGAAATATCTGAAGCCTATTGATGAACTGGCTCTGGCAGCGGAGGAGATTTCAAGCAAAAACATGATGGAAGAACGTTTTTCCAGTCTGGAGGAAGCGATCGAGCATATTGACGGAACTTCACCGGAGCTGATGATCAATACCGGTGATTCTGACCTGCAGGGGCTGGAAGCGGCTATCAACAACATGCTGAAGCGGCTGCACAACAGCTACAGGCAGCAGATCCGTTTTGTGGACGATGCCAGCCACGAGCTGCGTACGCCGATTGCCGTGATTCAGGGTTATATCAATATGCTGGACCGATGGGGAAAATCAGATGAAAATATTCTGGAGGAATCCATAGCAGCTATTAAATCGGAAGCGGAACATATGAATACACTGGTGGAACAGCTTCTGTTTCTGGCCAGGGGTGATGCCGGAAGACAGAAATTTGAACCGGAATCGGTGGATCTTCTGTCCATGATGGAAGAAATTGCAGATGAATCACGGATGATCGATCCGGAGCACCGATATGAACTGCAGGTATCGGAAGCCGTGGAGATTCAGGCGGATTATGCCATGCTGAAGCAGTCGGTACGTATTCTGATCGATAATGCAGCCAAATACAGTCCTGCAGGCAGCAGAATCCGCATACGCATGTATACCCGGTCTGATGACAGACAGGGTGGTCATAAGCATGACAGCAGCAGTCAGACTGCAGGCAGACAGGATATTGACGGATTGTATGGCAGCAGACAGGTCTGCATTGAAATTCAGGATAACGGTATGGGGATAGGAAAAAAGGATGTGGGGCACATTTTTGAAAGACTGTACCGGGGAGATCCGGCAAGAAATTCCAGAACGGGGGGAAGCGGTCTCGGACTTTCCATTGCCCGCTGGATCGTAGAAAAGCATAAAGGATTTTTTGAAGTGATCAGTTATGAAGAAATCGGAACGCGGATTACAATCGTACTGCCGTTTGAATAAAACCAGCCGATCAGTAAAACAGACAGCCGGAAAAGGCGGCGGCAGTTCAGTGGGGGGACCGGACTGCCGTGGTGGTGACAACATTTATCTATTTTTCGATGATGATACGAAGACAACGGATGATTTTTTCTTTTGTCTTGGAATCACACTGACGCAGAAGATGCAGAATCTCTGTATCCAGTTCATCGGATGAATGGTCGGAATCTGCCATGCCTGCATGAAGCAGGTAATCAACAGACACATTAAGCACACTAGCATAATAGGTAAGAACCCGCAGATTCATTTTGGTACGATTGTTTTCGATGTTGCTGATGAAAGCCACGGTTGTGTTCAGGCTATCAGCAATCTGTTCCTGAGTAATGTTGTTGGCCTTCCGGAGTTGCTGCATGCGCTGTCCAACAAGTTTGTAGTTGATTTCCATTCGTGCCTCCCGAAATTAAGTGATTGGTTATAGTATAAAACAAAAATATCATTATTTCCATCAATGCAGAGTTTATTATATATACTTTTTTGATAAATTCTATGCGGAAAATATGCGGAAAAGAAGGGGATGTTTTGGAAATACAGCGGGATTTGCAGGTAAAAACGGTGCATGTGCACAGCAATGTAAATCTGTTCAACATCTGGACATTTTAAAGGGATTCTGATAAATTTTTAAACAGAAAGGTTATGCAAAAATAATGGATATATGGATTGACTTTTTTTATCTTGCGGGCAGGATATGTCTGATGTATTTTATATTTATCGTAATATATGTCGGACCTCGTCCGTCTTTTCATTATGTGTGGCCGGCATCGGGTATTGTTTTTTTATGTATAGGTAAAAGCCTGGAGACGGGGAACTGGTTTCTGATCCCGGAAGTTCTGCGCATGTTTCTTATACTGTCCGCAGGGCTGGGCCTGATCCTGTTTTTGCTTATGGAAATTCTGGTATTTTCGAAAATGAGAGCTGTGCCGAAAGGTCCGGTACAGTATGTGATCGTGTTGGGCGCCTGTGTGCGCGGGACGCGGGTGACCCGGTCTCTGGCATTTCGATTGAAAAAGGCAGCTGAGTATGCGGATGAACATCCGGACTGTATGCTGGTGGTTTCCGGCGGACAGGGGCCGGGGGAAGATATTACGGAGGCTCAGGCAATGTATGACTGGCTTGTCAGGCACGGAATTGCCGGAAAGAGGATCCTGCAGGAAGATCGTTCGGTCAATACCCGTGAAAACCTGCTGTTTTCGAAAGAAGTGATCTGCCGTCATAAAGCAGAGAAATATAAAGCCGGGATGAAATACAGCCGCGCAGCGCAGTGCGAATCTGCAGAGAAAGCAGACATCGCCGAAAGTATCTGCGAAACGGAACTGTCGGTTGCCGTCTGCAGCAATAATTTTCATATGTACCGTGCTCTGGCGCTGGCGAAAGGTATTGGAACATGGCAGACAGAAGGTCTGGCAGCCATGACGGATCCGTTTATGTGGCTTTCTTTTACGGTCAGGGAGGGAATTGCCCTGTTTAAAGAATTGATTTTCGGGCATATCCGCATCTGACCGGATTCTGACACCGGTACAGATGCGGTTTATGCGTAAACCTGCTTTTATACGGAACTGCCGTCAGCCATCAGTTGCGGATTGCATCCACTCCGCGTTCTCCGGTACGAATCCGCAGGGCCTCGGTAATTTCGGATACGAAAACCTTGCCGTCGCCCACTGCACCGGTCTTCAGAACTCTTTCTGCCGTTTCCAGAATCTTTTCATAGGGAACTTCGGATACGACCATTTCGATTTTGATCTTGGGAATCAGCTGAACCTCGGTTTTTACACCACGGTAATATGTCACGATTCCCTTCTGCACGCCGCAGCCCTGTACATCATATACAGTCATGCCCTCTACCCCGATTTCATTCAGAGCATCTTTCAGTTCCTGAAACTTTTCCTTACGTGTGATGATCTCAACTTTGTAAATTTTTTCCATAATAGTGCCTCCTCACATAAAAGGTATAAATACCGTTACTGGTTACAAATATAGTCTACCGATTTGTGTTTGTCAATTTTTTTGTCTTTTTCGACGGCATAGCGGTTTACAGATTCCGAAGGTTAATGATATACTGTAATCTGGACTGGAATAGACAGATAAGGTGTAAAATAAATAGCCAAAACAACACAGGAGGTATTAGATGAAAAGATTAAGTATATCACTGCTTGTTCTGATGCTGGGGACAGCGGTATTGGCAGGGTGTTCGAAGGGCTCAGATACACATTTGAAGACAAAGAGTGAAACACAGTCTCAATGGGGACTGAATGTCTATGAGAATGGTACGGAATCCGCTTCAGAGAATGAGTCTGCATCGGAGGATGAGAAGGAATCTGCATCGGAGACGGCGAAGGCAGAGGAGTCTGTAAAGAAACTGGAGAACGATGTGCTGCTTCTGGAAGTGGAGGATGTCCGTGTGAAGTCTGTATCCGGTGTGAATGTCCGTTCCGGCCCCGGTACGGATTATGATAAGATTGGAAGCTTATCTGCATCGGGAGAAGCTGTTATGACGGGAATCTGCAGCAATGAGTGGATCAGGATCGATCTTAACGGTGATACCGGTTATGTTCTGATGGAATATCTGGAATCTGCGGATCCGGAGGTATCTCTGAGCGATCTGTTTGACCGGGTTCAGTCACTGAAAGCCGATGGCAGCGGAGATACCGGTTCTGATGAGAGCAGCGCTCAGGAAAGCGGTGAACAGGGAGACGGCAGTGATGAGAGCGGTTCTGATGAAAGCGGTGAATCTTCAGCAGTTCAGAGCAGTGATTCTGAACAGAAGCCGGCTGCAGGCGGAGACGGGGAGACGGCATGGGCAGTTACAGATGTGAATGTCCGCAAAGGTCCCAAATCTTCCTATGAGGTTCTTGGACAGCTGAAACAGGGTGAAAGTATAACTGTACTGGACAGTTCCGATGCATGGTGGTGGAAAGTAGAGTTTGGCGGTCAGGAAGCTTATATTTCTGTTCAGTATCTGACAACCGAAAAACCGGAAGAGTAATTGATTAACAGGAGTGAGACGATGGAATATACAACACTGGGAAAAACCGGTCTGAGGATTTCCAGACTTGGTTTCGGAGGAATTCCCATTCAGCGCATTGATGCGGAGGGGACTTCAAAATTAATTGACCGTATGCAGGAAGCCGGTATTAATTATATCGATACGGCAAGAGCCTATACGGTCAGCGAAGAATATCTGGGAAAAGCGTTAAAAGGGCGCAGGGATCAGTTTGTGCTGGCAACAAAATGCCGTGCAGAGTCAAAGGAGCAGTTTTCTGCCGGTATTGATACCAGTCTGAAGATGCTTCAGACAGATTATATTGATCTGTATCAGTTTCATAATCCTTCAGTAGAGGATTTCGAGGCACTGACAGCTCCCGGCGGAGCTCTGGAGGCCATGCTGGAGGCAAAAGCAGCAGGGAAGGTCAGACATATCGGAATTACCGCACATTCTCTTGAAGTGTTTCGCCGGGCTCTGGAGACAGACTGGGTGGAAACGATCATGTTTCCTTATAATATTGTGGAATCTCAGGGGGCTGATCTGATCGATGCCTGTCAGAAGAAGAATATTGGATTTATTGATATGAAACCCATGGCGGGAGGTGCCATAGAAGATAAAACGCTGGCACTGCGTTATGTACTGTCCAATCCGGCGGTTACTGTGGCGATTCCCGGTATGGCAGCCGGGGAGGAACTGGAACAGAATATTGCAGCTTCTGCCAATACGCAGCCTCTCACAGAAGAAGAGAAAAAGGCCTGTGAGGAAGTGCGTGCGCAGCTGGGCAGCGATTTCTGCCGCCGCTGTAATTACTGTGCACCCTGTACAGCCGGTATCAGTATTCCCAGTGTGTTCCTTTTTGCAGGATATCTGGAACGATACGGACTTGCAGACTGGGCAAAGGACCGCTACAATTCCATGGCGGTAAAAGCGGATGCCTGTGTGGAGTGCGGCGAATGTGAGCCGAGATGTCCCTATCATCTGCCGATCCGTGAGAAGATGAAAAAGGCGGCACAGGAGTTTGCCGGACTGGACTAGAAAAGGGAGGTGGCGTGAATGCCTGCCATTTATGCGCATTACAGTTTTGGGGTAAAGGTTTACCGGCAGCTGCCGGGCTCTTTGAAGAAAATTATCAGAAACCATAAAAGGGAATATACGGCAGGACTTCAGGGCCCTGATTTCCTTTTTTTCTTTAATCCTCTGGTTAAAAACCGTTATGGACAGCTGGGCCATCAGATCCATGAGGAGAATGCTTCTGTGTTCCTGAACAGGGCAGTCAAAATTCTGAAGGTAACAGGTATGGATTCTCCTGAAGGTGCATATATTATGGGATTTATCTGCCATTTTATGCTGGATTCCTCCTGCCATGGTTTTGTCGGACAGATGGTTGGGGAAACGGGAGAATCCCATACGGAGCAGGAAACTGAATTTGACCGGTATATGATGGAAAAAGACGGCAGATGTGCACTTCAGTATCCGTTATATCGCCTTGTGGATGATTCTCAGGAACTGGCGGAGACCATGTCGGTTTTTTACAAAGGGGTATCGACTTATACTGTTCGGGTCAGTCAGGAGCGCATGCGCCTGATCCGGAGGCTGCTGTTTTCTCCGGGAAGGCTGAAACGCCGGATTCTGTCCGGGCTGCTTGATCTTTTGTTCGGCACGGAACGGGAATTTACGTCTTTTGTTATGAAAACCGATGCGAATCCAGCCTGCGAAGAGATCTGCAGAGGGCTTTCGGAACGGTTTGAATGTGCGGTTCCCGAATGTGCACGGATCATAGAAGAATTTGTTATGGTATCTGCCGCAGGAAGCGGTCTTCCCAAACGGTTTGAGAAAAATTTTAATTAGGTGAATTTATGAAAGCGAAAAAAGAAGGAAAACTGACAAAACAGGAATTGAGCTGGGTGCTTTATGATGTGGGGAATTCCGCATTTACTTTGCTTGTGGCAACGATTCTTCCGATTTATTTTAATGCGCTGGCGGAAAATGACGGTGTATCCAGTGCACAGTATCTGGCCTGGTGGGGATATGCTGCTTCCATATCAACTCTGCTGGTGGCATTTATCGGTCCGGTATTCGGTGCATTTTCCGATCAGAAAGGGATGAAAAAGCCGGTTTTTGTGACAGCCATGCTGGTGGGTGTTGTATCATGTGCGGCGCTGGCGCTGCCGGATTCATGGATCGTTTTTCTGGTGATATTTATCATTGCAAAGACAGGATATGCTGCCAGCCTTGTATTTTATGATTCCATGCTGACTGATGTGACGACTCCGGAGCGGATGGACAGCGTTTCTTCAAAAGGATATGCATGGGGATATATCGGAAGCTGCATTCCATTTGTAATCAGCCTGATTTTTGTCCTTATGTATGATTCTCTGGGGATTACCATGACAGCGGCAATTGCCATTGCCCTGTTTATCAATGCGGGCTGGTGGTTTGTTATGACGCTGCCCCTTCTGAGAAATTATCATCAGATTTATTATGTGGAAAATTCGGAAAAAAACAGGATAACAGCGGCATTCAGGCGTCTGGGCCATACGTTTGCGGATCTGAAAAAGCATAAAAATATTTTCATGTTTCTGCTGGCATTTTTCTTCTATATAGACGGCGTGTATACGATCATTGAGATGGCGACCGCCTATGGAAAGGCGCTGGGGCTGGATACTACGGGACTTCTGCTTGCGCTGCTTCTGACTCAGATCGTTGCTTTTCCGTTTGCACTGCTGTTTGGCCGGCTGGCGGCGGCTGTTGATAATACGAAGCTGATCCGGATCTGTATCGGTGCATATTTCTGTATTGCCGTATTTGCCATTCAGCTGGATAAACAGTGGGAATTCTGGATTCTGGCTGTGGCTGTAGGTATGTTTCAGGGTGCGATTCAGGCGCTTTCCAGATCATATTTTGCGAAAATCATTCCCCCTGAAAAGTCGGGCGAATATTTCGGCATATTCGATATCTGCGGCAAGGGTGCATCTTTTATGGGAACTGCATTGATTGCCGTAATTACGCAGATCACCGGCAATGCAAGCGCCGGAGTAGGCATTCTGAGCATTATGTTTATCATTGGATTTGTGCTTTTTGGCAAAGCTGCGCGTTTGAATTAAAAGTATATGAAATTTTTGTTACCTTTCAAATAATGCTTGCATATTTGGGAGAGGAAGTATAAAATGATTAGCATGGGTTCCGGCTCAAAAATGTATGGGCCGGGGCGCGGGAAACGAGGGGAACTCCGGAAAGGATTGTGCAGCAGATGAGTGTAGAAAAAGTTAATAAATATAAAGAAGACAAAAAGAACAGAAAAGCCAATCTGGAAAAAGAAAGGAAGAAAAAACTTCTGATCCGTATTGGTGGTTGGGCAGCAGGTGCTGTGATCGTTGTTGCTCTGGTAGTTATGCTGGGACTGACAGCAAAGAATTCCTACAACAATTATCAGGCATCAAAGCCGGATTACAGCAGTGATTCTCTTGTGATTTCCGACATGACAGGTATTCTGGATGAGACAGCGGCTGATGAGGAAGTGGATACAGAAGAGACCGCAGAAGACGGTACGGATGAATCTGCTGAATCAGACGGGGACACAACAGGTGATGAATCAGCATCAGGAGAATCAGAAGCAGAATAAAGCTTCACAGATATTGTGCAGCCTGAAATCAGTCGTTTGATTTCAGGCTGTTTTGATATAGAAAAAACGGCTGAAGAAAAGCCGGTTCAGAGGGAGAACACGGTGAAAAGGAATAGTATGAAAAGAGGCAGTAATATTACTTTGATCGGTATGCCCGGTGCGGGGAAAAGTACCATTGGTGTGGTGCTTGCCAAAAGACTCGGGTACCGTTTTGTAGATACGGATCTGCTGATCCAGGAACAGGAAAAAAGACTCCTGAAGGAAATTATTGCAGAGGAAGGTCTGGATGGTTTTAAAGCCATTGAAAATCAGGTCAACGCTGATCTGGAGGCGGAGCGCAGTGTCATCGCTCCGGGAGGCAGCGTCATTTACTGTGAGGAGGCCATGGAGCATCTGAGAGCTCTTGGTCTGGTGGTGTATCTGAGAGTGTCCTATGAGGAACTGTCGGCACGTCTGGGCGATCTGGTTGACCGAGGTGTGGCGCTGAAAGAGGGACAGGGTCTGAAAGAACTGATGGAAGAAAGAGGCGTACAGTATGAAAAGTATGCCGATTATACAATAGATGAAGAAGGGCTGACGCCCGGCAGGATCGCAGCTATTCTGGAAAAGAAACTTATGAAAGAAAAGGACTTGTAAAAGGCCTGAAAAGAGGAGGTTATATTATGTATCAGATTAATTTTGACAAACCCTGCAGAGTATATTTCATGGGCATCGGCGGTATCAGTATGAGCGGTCTGGCAGAGATCCTCATGAAAGAAGGTTTTACCGTAACCGGATCTGATATGAAAGAATCTGATCTGACGAGACAGCTGGAAGCTGCCGGCGCCGGAATTTATTATAAACAGACAGCATCCAATATTGACCCTGAGGCCATTGATGTGGTGGTTTATACAGCTGCCATTCATGAAGATCATCCGGAACTGGCAGAAGTCATCCGTCTTGGTATTCCGCGTCTGACCAGAGCAGAGCTTCTGGGACAGATCATGCGCAATTATAAGACTTCAATTGCAATTTCCGGTACGCATGGAAAGACAACAACAACTTCCATGATTACGGAAGTGATGCTGCGCGCGAAAAAAGATCCCACGATTACGGTGGGAGGGATGCTGGATTGCATTCACGGCAATTTTCATCTGGGCGAGTCGGACTGCTTTATTACGGAAGCCTGTGAATATACAAACAGTTTCCTGTCCTTTTATCCTACGATTGAAGCAGTGCTGAATATTGAAGCGGATCATCTGGACTTTTTCAAGGATATCGATGATATCCGCCATTCTTTCCGCCTGTTTATGAAAAAACTGCCGGCAGGAGGGGTACTGGTGATCAACAGTGAAATCGACAGATGGCAGGAGCTGACTTCCGGTCTGAGCTGTGAGGTTGTGACATTCGGCCTTGAGGACTCAGATGCTGATTATATTGCATCGGGTCTTACATACGATGAGAATGCCTGTGCATCTTTTGATCTTATGCACCGCGAAAACGGCAGCTATAGAAAAATTACCGGCATCACCATGAATGTCCCCGGTATTCATAATGTAAAGAATGCTCTGGCCTGTGCCGCCATTGCTCTGGAAGAGGGGATTGCACCGGAAGATATCGCTGCAGGCCTTTCCGGTTTTGGCAATGCACACAGACGTTTTGAGTTTAAAGGAAAAATCGGCGGCGTAACCATCGTGGATGATTATGCGCATCATCCTCAGGAGATCGATGCAACACTGGCTGCCGCCAGAGAGATGAAGACAGGTAAGATATGGTGTGCATTCCAGTCTCATACCTACACACGTACCAAGGCGCTTCTGGATGATTTTGCAAAGAGCCTTTCCGCAGCGGATGAGGTGCTTCTTGCACCGATTTTTGCCGCAAGAGAGACGGATACTCTGGGGATCAGTTCTCAGGATATTGCGGACAGAATTGAAGAGCTGGGCACAAAAGCACACAATTTTGATTCCTTCGATGAGATCGAGACATTTATTCTGACAAATTGCCAGCCGGGTGATCTTGTAATTACCATGGGAGCCGGTGATATCTATAAAGTAGGCGAACATCTGCTTGGAGTCGGTTCAGAACATTGATGAAGCAGAAATTCAGGAGTATTTGTGGATAACTTATTCCTGAATAGTCTGATAATTGTTTGAATTGTTGCAGTAATATCCGAGTTGTCTCTTATAATTGCCAGATTTAAGCATGGTTTATCCACATTATTCACAGATACCCTGTGGATAATGAGTTTATAATGTGTGAATAAACTGCCGGTAATTTTGACAGAGAAGGTATTGTGGACAAAGTCTTAATGTAAAAGAGGGAAATCGCTATGAGTAATTTGAAGGTAATGGAGACAGGAACCGGATATACCCTGATTTCCAATGAATTTATTGATCGATATATGATCACTGCGGGTTCCAGTCATTTGAAGACGTATCTGCTGCTGATGCGGCTGCTGGCAGATCCGCAGAAGGAGATTTCAGTCAGCGGCATGGCGGATATTCTGGACTGCAGTGAAAGTGATGTGCTTCGATCTCTCAGGCACTGGGAGAAAAAGGGGTTGATGCAGCTGAAATATGAGCCGGGGACCAGGGTCCTTTCAGAAATCGTTCTGCTTTCTCCCGGACAGGAAGGAGGTTCCGGCGCTTTGTCGGGGGCTGATTTCAGGGATGGGCGTACACAGGAGTATGGTACTGCTGTGAATCAGCTGCAGGAACAGGGCACTGCCGTGAATCCGATGCCGAAGAACGGTACTGCTGTGAATCCGATGCGGGAGAATGAAATCGTCAGAAACAGTCAGGTACAGGAGGAGCTGGTAATCAGCCGGGCACCCGATGAAAAGGAAGATCCTCTTCCGCCTCATCAGGTGGATTTTGCGTCCATATCTGCCGATGAGAATTTCAGCCGTCTCCTGTTTATTGCGGAGCAGTATATCGGTTCTCCGCTTTCAAGAGCTGATTGTGAATCCTTTGCGTGGATGTATGACAAACTGAAGATGGATGTTGTACTGCTGGAATATCTGGTAGAATCCTGTGTTTCCAACGGACATAAAAGTGTACGTTATATGGAAGCAGTTGCCATTGACTGGCATCGGAAGAAGATTCAGACAGTGGAACAGGCCCGGATTTATACACCGCTGCACAATAAAAATCTGTATGCGGTGATGAAGGCACTGGGACTTGGGGGGCGTCAGCCGGCACCTTCCGAGAAGAAGATTATTGACAGCTGGTTTCAGGAATACGGATTTTCACTGGATATGGTGGTGGAAGCGTGCAACCGCACCATGATATCGATTCATGAGCCGAATCTGAATTATGTGGAGTCCATACTTTCCCGTTGGAAAAAGGCAGGTATTTCCCGACTGGATCAGATACAGGGGCTGGATGAGAAATTCCAGAAGGAAAAGGAAGAAAGCGGGAAGCAGGCCGGGGGCAGAGGAGGAACCGGCAGGAACAAAGCAGGGAAAAACGGCGGCATATCCGGTGCCGCGGCTTCTGCCGCGCGTCCTTCAGGCAACAGACCGGGGGCGCAGTTCCACGATTTTGAACAGAGAGAATATGATTATGATGAGCTGTTGAAGCAGATTAATTCAATGAACAAAGGCCCGGCGAATTGATCGTTAATGAAATTTACCGGGCGATAAAAGGAGGCTTTTAGAATGTCACTGACCAATTCTCAGTATGATGAAATTATGCGTGAATATAACCAGTTAAAATTCCGTCATGCCCGTGAGCTGGAAGAACGGATCCGGGAGATTTATGAAAGAATTCCAGCCATACGTGAACTGGACAATGAGATCACATCGATGGCTGCAGGTCAGGCAAGGAAGCTTCTGGGCGGAGATCAGGGTTCTTTGCAGGAACTGAAAATCCGCATGGCGGATCTGAAGGAGCAGAAACGGGTTCTTCTGCTGGGACACGGGTACCCGGACAATGCCATGGACATGCAGTACACCTGTCCTGTCTGCCGGGACACCGGATATGTGAACGGAAAAAAGTGCGGATGCTTCCGCCAGAAAGAGATCGATCTGCTGTACCGTCAGTCCAACTTGAGGGAGATACTGGAAAAAGAAAACTTTGACACCTGTTCATTTGAATGGTATGATAATACAGCATCAGGCAATTGTCCGAGTCCGCGGCAGAATGCGCGGGATGTGGCTGCTGCCTGCATGGAGATGACCAGACAGTTCGGACAGAAGAAACAGAATCTTCTCCTGACAGGACCGGCGGGGACGGGCAAGACGTTTCTGACTCATTGTATCGCGAAAGCACTGCTGGATGCCTGCTATTCCGTGATTTATCTGTCTGCGGCAGAACTGTTCGAGATTTTTTCTTCCCATGAGTTTCAGGATGACCGGGAACCGGAGGAAGAACTGATGTACCATCACATTTATGATTGCGACCTTCTGATTATTGACGATCTGGGTACCGAAGTGGCCAACAATTTTACCATGTCCCGCCTGTTTTCCTGTATTAATGAAAGGGCGCGTACCAATCGGCCGGTGGTGATATCCACCAATCTGAATCTGGAGCAGATCAGAAATCATTATTCGGAGAGAATCAGTTCAAGACTGATCAGCAATTACAGGATACTGACACTTTACGGTGATGATATCCGTATCCGCAAACTGTTTACACATAGGAGAGAAAACAATGGCTAATACATTTAATACGATTCCTGTCGGCAGACTGGGCCTGATTCCGGTTGAAGGATGCATGCCTCTGATGGAAAAGGTGGAAAAGACCCTGATCGAAAGGCGTAAGGAAAGAATGCACCGGGGAGATGGTCTTTCCGTCAGCGGTTATGAACGTGATTCTTATATTATTGAGGCAAAAACACCGCGTTTCGGAAGCGGAGAAGGCAAAGGCGAACTGACACAGTCGGTTCGGGGCGATGATCTTTATATCATGGTCGATGTATGCAATTACAGTCTGACATATTCTCTTTGCGGCAAGGTAAATCATATGTCTCCGGATGATCATTTTTCCAATCTGAAGAGGGTTATTGCGGCAGTTGGAGGCAAAGCAAGACGTATTACGGTGATTATGCCGTTTTTATATGAAAGCAGGCAGCACAGACGCAGCGGCAGAGAGTCTATGGACTGTGCGCTTGCACTGCAGGAACTGGTTTCCATGGGTGTGGATAATATCCTGACATTTGATGCCCATGATCCCCGGATCCAGAATGCGATTCCGCTGAATGGATTTGAGAATGTACAGTGCAGTCTGCAGTTTATTCAGACGCTTCTGGAGGTTGAACCCGATCTGCAGATCGACAGCGATCATATGATGATCATCAGCCCTGATGAAGGAGCCATGGGGCGGGCTGTCTATTATGCCAACAACATGGGACTTGATGTGGGCATGTTTTATAAGAGAAGAGATTATACAAAAATTGTAAACGGGCGCAATCCGATCGTCGCTCATGAATTCCTGGGAAGCTCTGTGGAAGGCAAAGATGTTCTGATTATTGATGACATGATTTCTTCCGGAGAAAGCATGCTGGATGTGGCCAGAGAACTGAAGCGGCGCAAGGCAAGGAAAGTATTTGTCTGTGCAACCTTCGGTCTGTTTACCAACGGTATGGCCAAATTCGATACCTATTATGAAGAAGGGCTGATTGACCGTATTCTGACGACCAATCTGATCTATCAGAAGGAAGAGCTGCTTTCACGTCCTTATTATGTAAGTGTAGATATGAGCAGATATCTGGCGTTGATCATCGATACGCTGAATCATGATATCAGTATTCATGATCTGCTGCATCCCGAGGTGAGAATTCAGCAGGTACTTGCAGAATATCGTGAAAAACAGAAAAAGAACGATTAAAAAACAGAAGAACAGAAAAAATCCGGGGAAATGTTGTTTTGACATTCACAGCATTTGATGGTATAATTAAAATTACGCGAGTTTTATCAGGAGGTATATGAAAATGAGCGAAGAAATCGTAAAAGAAGTTACTGAAGAAGTTACCGAAGAAACAGAAGAAACTGCTGCTGAAACAAACTCTGTCTGGGCAGGTTTTGAAGAAAAGATGAAAGCCAATACCGTAATCACCGTAGAAATCGCCGGTGTTGTAAAGAGCGGTGTTGTTGCATATATTGACGGCGTACGCGGATTTATCCCCGCATCTCAGCTTTCCACAGAATATGTGGAGGATCTGGAATCATGGCTTGGCAAGATGGTTGATGTCATGATCATCGAAGCAAAAGAAGATGAGAAGCGCCTGATTCTTTCCGGCAAGAAAGTAGCAAGAAGAGAAGAGAGAAAGAAAAAATTTGAAGCAATCACAGTCGGAAGCGTACTGGAAGGTACTGTAGAATCCCTGCAGCCTTACGGTGCATTCATCGACCTGGGTGACAAGATCAGCGGTCTGGTTCACATTTCCCAGATCAGCACAAAGAGAATCAAAACTCCCGAAGATGTACTGGCTGTCGGCGACAAAGTAACCGTTAAGGTTCTTTCCAATGAAAAGAGAAAGATCAGCCTCAGCATGAGAGCAGTTCTGGAAGATGCAAAGAAGGAAGAAGAAGCAGCAGCTCCCAAGGAAGAAACTTTCCATTACAAAGAAAAAGGAAAAGCTTCCACAAATCTTGGTGACCTGCTGAAAGATATTCAGCTGTAATCACATCAGTGGGGGTGTCTTATCTTATGGACGTTCCTTTTCTTATCAGTAGAACAGGCGGGGGATGTACATGACGATACAGGAAGAAGTTGCTGCCCAGACGGAAGAATGGCGGAAGACACAGCTGCTGTATAATTCGGCGCTGAAGGAGATCAGTACGAAGATTGAGATCCTGAACAATGAATTTGTTCATTCTCACCGTTATAATCCCATTGAGCATGTAACACAACGTATTAAGACGCCTGACAGCATAGCGAGAAAGCTGAAGCGGATCGGATATGAGCCGACGCTGGAGAACATGGAAAAGTATCTGTGTGACATTGCCGGCATCCGTATCATCTGCTCCTTTACTTCAGATATCTATCGTATAGCCGGGATGATTGCCCGTCAGGACGATGTAGCTGTTTTAAAGATCAAAGATTATATGAAGCACCCCAAGGAGAATGGGTACAAAAGCTTTCACATGGTTGTGACGGTACCTATTTACCTTTCCACCGGTACGGAAACGACCAAAGTGGAGATTCAGATTCGGACGATTGCCATGGATTTCTGGGCAAGTCTGGAACATAAGATTTATTATAAATTCGAAGGGAACGCCCCGGAGTATATTTATGATGAATTAAAAAATTGTGCGGATATCATCGATCAGCTTGACCAGCGTATGCTTTCACTGAATGAAGAAGTTCAGCAGCTGAAGGCAACCAGTGCTGTGAGGGAGTCGGAAATTCATTAATCCTGTTATCAGGAGAGTATGATCATATTGGATGATTCAGAGAGGGGCCATGACATTGACTTTGGAAGAAGATCAGTGTCATGGCTTCTTTTTGGTGTTTGTTCTCCATTCTATCCTCGTGGATTATACAGCAGATGATATGGCATCATGTCGTGTATAAAGTGATGTTAGTATGGAAGTTTTCCACAAAGGTATGTGTATAAACAGATAAATACAGTGGATAAGTCATTCAAAACTGGTGGATAAATCTTGTTGAAAAGTGGATAAATTAAAGAATACTGTGGAAACTTCCGGAGAATGTTATGTTTATAGTGTGGATTATTAAAAATGTTGACGCGGCAGGGGCTATCCTTTATAATAACGGTGTAAAACTGTAAGTTAAAAAATGTGTAAATATGGAGTAAACATTCAGTAAACATTATAATGTTCTGCTGGGTGGCTTTCGGAATTATAAGGAAAATCAAGAATATGAAAAAACAGATTACAGTTATTTATTTCGCTGAAGAGAATACTGAAAAAACATTAAAGGAACTGAAGGAGTCAGGATATCCGCTGCAGATTCTGAAGGTGCGCAGCGGTCTGCCGGATCAGAGGAATCATGTAATCGGGAAAGCTCTGCAGAAAGCACAGGGATCATATATTACTGTAGTGAATGAAGGGGATACTTTCCCGAAAGATTTTCTGGAAAGAGTCAATCAGATTTCAGGGGATATTTCAGATGAATGGCTGATTTCCTATAATAAAAAGCTGGATTCTTCCGTGTTGGAAAGTCCGCAGTGTTCCTGTGAAGACGGCTCATTTACTGAAGACGGTCCGGTGGATTTGAAACATGATGTGAGCAGCTTTCCGGTGACCCTGAATGGTACGTTTGTGCCGAATTGTGAGAAAATAATATCACTTTGGGAAGATAAAGGGATTGAATCCGAGAAGAATTTTCTGTTGAAGATACTTCTTTTATCCATGAATTATTATCGGATCGGTTCAAAGAATTATATTTATGTTAATCCTGCAGACTGTCATTTTGAATTATATCAGGGCGTTTATTATAAAGAATGGTATCATGAAGCAATTACGGATTTTATGATTCCGCTGTTTGATGCGTCAAAGAAGCAGCATGGGGAAGTGCCCAGATTTTTGCAGTATTTCGCCATGTATTTTATGATGTGCAGGCTGAACGCCAATGTAGATAACCGCAACAAGCATGTGCTGGAAGGAGAGGAAGCAGAGAATTATAAGGATTATTTCCAGAAGCTTCTGGCATATGTCAGCAATGAGATTATCGTCTGTGACAAACCGGAGCAGAAATATTATTCAAAAGACACCAACCTGATCCGGATGTTTCTGCAGATTAAAGAGAATGACTATTCGCTGGATTTTGACTATCTGCGCAGCGGCCGTCATCTTGCATTGGCCTATGACGGGTATATTGTGAATACATCCAATTCTATTCGTTTTAACGTGATGTTTATCGAATATGAGAATCAGCGCTGGGAGATGGATCTGTCGGTGCCGTCATACTTCAGCAAAGATCGAGTTAATTATTACGTGAAACTTGACAACCGGCTTTATCCGGTCAGATACAATGAGAGTTATTCTCTGACCAAGTATTTTGGCCAGTCTGCTTATAAGCGGATTACTTTCCATGCATCCGTACCGATTAAGCAGGATGTGAAAGAACAGAAGCTGCAGTTTGTCATGGAATATGGCAATTCCAGATATCTTATTGCGCCGGAGTATAAGTCGCATACCAGCCGTCTGACCGGTGCAGTCAAATATGCATACTGGAGATTTGATAAATTTATTGCATTTCACAGTAAAAATACGATTTTTATCCGCCAGTCGAAGCCCTGGTATACCGCTTATCGTGAAATCCGTGTGCTGCTGGAAATGATTACTTCAAAGACGCCGGGAATCCGTAACCGCGCACTGCTGCGTATGGCTTATCATGCTACAAAACCGATTTTCGGCAGGAAAAAAATATGGATGTTTTACGATAAGATTTATAAAGGCGGCGATTCCGCAGAATACCTTTATAAGTATGCAAGTCAATTTGATGACGGTATCGACAAGTATTATCTGATCGACAAGCACTGTCCTGACAGAAAGCGTCTGGAAAAGGAAGGTTATAAACCGTTGCTGAGGGGTTCTTTTAAGCACAGGCTGATCTTCCTGTATGCGGATATGATGATCGTATCCAATTCTACCGTATTTGCATTCAATGATCAGGGTATGAAGATGTCAGCATATATCCGTGATCTGGCCAAATTCCATGTTGTTTGCGTTCAGCACGGTATGTCTGTACAGAAAATCGCCATTGCGCAGAAACGTCTCCGTGACAATACGAGACTGTATTTCTGTGCTTCCAAGTATGAGATCGAGAATCTGTCAAAGCCCGTTTATGATTATGTGGGATATGATGCACTGAGACTGACCGGTGTACCCAGATATGATGGATTGATCAATGAAGATAAAAAAGTGATTCTGATTTCTCCCACATGGAGAATGCAGTCAGCCATGCTGGTTACTAAAAATGAGGGTGTGGCAAGGGATTACAATCCCAGCTTCAAACATACGGATTATTTCCGGGTTTACAACAGTCTGATCAATGATGAGCGTCTGATTGAAGCTGCCAGAAAGTACGGATACCGTATTTCCTACGTGCTGCATCCCATTGTCAGTCCTCAGGCAGAGGATTTCGACACCAACGATTATGTGGACATCATTCCGTCCACCGGTGACATGAGTTATGAGAAGATTTTCCGTGAATCCAGTCTGATGGTAACGGACTTCTCCGGAGTACAGTTTGACTTTGCCTATATGCGTAAGCCTCTGGTGTATCTGCATCATAAGGATATTCCCCAGCATTATGAAGAAGGAACCTTCCATTATGATACAATGGCCTTCGGCGAAATCTGTCATGACAATGACGAGCTGGTAGATCTGCTCTGCGAATATATGAAGAATGGATGTCAGATGAAAGATGAGTACCGCAGACGTGCGGACGATTTCTTTGCATTCAATGATCATAATAACTGCAAGCGGATTTATGAAGAAATGATCAAATACCAGAAAAAGGTTGATGAAGTAAATAAAATTTTATAAAAAAATCAAGGTGTTGAGCCGGAACAGGAGTATAAAATGAAAAGAATTATTACCTACGGAACATTTGACCTGCTGCATTACGGACATATCAATCTGCTGAGACGTGCAAAAGCTTTGGGGGATTACCTGATCGTTGCGCTGTCCACAGATGAATTCAACTGGAACGAAAAACAGAAAAAATGCTATTTTACCTACGAAGAACGTAAAAAACTGCTGGAAGCAATCCGCTATGTAGATCTGGTTATTCCGGAAGAAAACTGGGACCAGAAGAAAACAGATGTTAAGGAATACCATATTGATACATTTGTTATGGGGGATGACTGGGAAGGCAAATTTGATTTCCTGAAAGAACAGTGTGAAGTGGTCTATCTGCCCAGAACACCTGAAATTTCGACAACAAAGATTAAAAGGGACCTGAATAAATAACACGGAAACGGGCTGGAAGCGGGGGACTGTCTTCCAGCCTTTGAAAGGAGTAGGGAATGTCTAATAAAGAACTGTTGAATGAAACACTCTTATCTTTGGAAAAAGTGAAGCCTTTATCCAATAAACAGAAAAAAGCGGTCGAAGAACTGTTTACGATAGTTGCATCTGATACAATTTCGGATGATGATATTCATGGAGTGGCAGATTGCATACAGACAGTACTGGATATGCAGCCCGGAGAAAAGAATTATAATACGATTCTGAAGAGAATCTGTATTAAAAATCTGATCCCGGCAGTGTATACCATGTACAGAGATCTTCCTGTTGAGAATAAATATCTGTTTATGCAGCCCAGAAGTGGTCTGAATCAGAGCTGTCGTTTTATTTATAAAAAAATTGAAAAAAATTATGACTGTATTTTAAAACTTCATGAATTGAAAAGAGGAACTGTTTCGACAGTTGAATATTATGCAAATGCTCTTCTGTTCGTCAAAGACCTTGCAACAGCCAAAGCTGTGTTTGTGCATGAATCTAATGATCTTCTCGGATATGTTTATATCAGACCGGAAACAAAGGTGATTCAGTTGTGGCATGGATGCGGTGTCCTGAAAAAACTGGGTTACAGTACGGTAGGCAAAAAAGGTTTTAAGAGCGGAGCCAGCCGGGAAGAATTTCCGGAATACAATAAATATTCTATCGTAACAATTTCCAGTCCGGCGGATATCTGGATTTTTGAGGAATTCATGGGTCTTGAGAAGAAATCAGGAATTATTCAGCCTATTGGAATCAGTCGGACAGATGAGTTTTTTGATCAGAATTATATTGAAAACTGCTATAAAAAATTATATAAGGCAATTCCGGAAGCAAAAAATAAAAAGCTGATTTTATATGCTCCTACTTACCGTGGTGTGGATCCGAATCGTGTAACACCCAATGAATTGGATATTGAAAAATTTGCGGAAGCGTTGGGAGATGATTATCTTTTGATATTCAAACACCATCAGACTGCCAAAAATCTGCCGGTAATCCCGGAGAAATACAGAGATAAATTTGCGTATGATATGACCAGAGGACGTGGGATGGATATCAATGAACTGATGGTAGTCAGTGATATCTGTATTACTGATTATTCGTCCGTTGCATTCGAATTCTCTCTGTTTGAAAGACCGCTTCTGTTTTATGTATTTGATTTGGAAGAATACATGGATGACAGAGGTCTGTATTATGATTTTAATGAAATCACGCCGGGCCCGTTGTGCAGAACCAATGAAGAAATGATTGATTATATCAGGCATATTGATGAGCGATTTGATAAACAGGAAATCATTGATTTTAAAAATAAATTTATGAGCAGCTGTGATGGTCATGCCACAGAAAGAATTCTTGATTACGTGGGAATCGGTAAAGATGAAGAGGCCCGCCTGCAGCGCAACGAGAAATATCAGGTTTATTATTTCGGAAAAAATGCCGGGAAACAGGAATATCACTCTGCTGTTAGTCAGGGTGAGGTTAATGGTATAGTGTCTGTCACGAAATCAGGTGGATTTGAATTCCGGGATCAGAATGAATACAGTACAGAACAGCCCTGTCGGGCTCTGCTGGCAAATCGTTTTAAGCGGACTGGCTATGAATTTGCCGGATGGTATATGAGAAAGACCAAACGTAGTTCACAGTACTGGTATTGTGAGGACGGTA
This sequence comes from Lachnospiraceae bacterium, assembly GCA_028724245.1. Classification (GTDB taxonomy): domain Bacteria; phylum Bacillota; class Clostridia; order Lachnospirales; family Lachnospiraceae; genus TWA4. The sequence goes on along the minus strand of JAQYDI010000007.1, from coordinate 8,696 downwards.
CATGGAGAATGAATTCTGAAATGGATTGTATTCCACACACCAGCAGACATTTATTCCATGAAGGGGATTCTCTTGAACAGATTCGGATTCAGGAGGCAGAATCCATTCTGGTTATGGAAACACAGTGGACTCCGAAAAAGTTTATGAAAATTTATCTGAAATTAGAAAATCTGTTGTTAAAAGTCCGCCGCTTTCTAGGAAAAGGCTGGTGTAAATTGAAAAAGAAAATGAAAAAAATATTAAAAAAATAAAATAGTAAGGAATAGAGGCTGTTGTGATGGAAAAATTAGTACAGGCTGATCCCCCTGTTTCTGTCGATCCTGACGAAAATAATATCATATATAAGGATAGGCTGCTGAACTGGCAGATACTCAGCAAAAACAGAAATCTGCTGTTCGGGCTGGCAATTTCGTGGGTCATGCTTCTTCATATGACGAATTTTCCGGTGATAGATAAATGGGAAGGTTTCAAAGAGAACAGTTTGCTGATGAGTGTATACAGATTGATTGATTTGGGAGGCGTAGGTGTTGATATTTTTCTTTTCTTGTCAGGAATAGGATTATATTATTCCTTTTCCCGTTGTTCCGATTTGCGCAGATTCTATGAAAAACGCCTGAAGCGGGTTTTGATTCCGTATCTTTTTGTAGGTACTGTCTATTGGATTATTAAAGATATCGTGTACGGGGAAGGAATTGTCCGTTTTTTCAGGGATCTGTTCTGGATTACTTATTATTCGGAAGGTGCATCTACGTATTGGTATATCAATTTTATTCTGTCGATGTATATCCTGTTCCCATTGTTTTATTATCTTCTGGAGAATAAGTACAGGAATATAAACATGGTGCTTCTGCTGGCCCTCAGTCTGGGATTGATTTATGTGATGTATACGGAAACACCGGAGTTGTATTTGCATATAGAGAAATCTGTTGCCCGGATTCCTGTTTTTATTCTGGGATGCTATTGGGGGAAAATTGTAAAGATGGGAAAAACCATGAATCGGGGGTGGGTTATTTATGCCCTGATTATCCCCTGGATGGGAGGATTTTTTCAGTATGCAGGTAGACATGGAGGGATTCCATGGAAAGTGACCAGCAGGCTGTGGTATGGTATGCTTGCTATTGCGGTCTGCATCATGGTATCATTATTCTTTACGGTAATTGATTTGGGAAAAATTAACTGGTTTCTGAACATGGCGGGAACACTCTCTCTGGAATTGTATCTCTTTCACATTGCGATGCAGCGTATTTTAAAACTGGTATTTCCAGATTATAAAGCCTGGAGTATGAGGAAAAACTGTATTCTGTATTTCCTGCTTGTTATTGCTTTGTCATTTATACTGGCGAATCTTTATCATTTTATCAGCAGCCAAATTTCAAAGAAGCTTAACAGGCACTGACCGCTGTGAGAAAGGAGTTCTTTCGGCATTGTATTATGAAAATATGGAATCGGCTGTTTTTCTGGAGCGCCCAAACCGTTTTATTGCTTATGTGGAAACAGCCCGGGGCCGGGAGATCTGTCATGTGAAAAATACGGGAAGGTGCAGGGAACTTCTGGTGCCGGGGGCACAGATTTATGTGCAGAGAAATCATAACCCGGCCCGGAAGACGCCTCTGGATCTGATTACAGTGCGCAAAGGGGACAGACTGATCAATATGGATTCGCAGGTCCCCAACCGCGTTGCTGCCCGGTGGGTTCTGGAAAGCGGCTTTGTATCGCCGGAAGCGGTGATAAAGCCGGAAAAAACATGGGGAAATTCCAGATTTGATCTGTATATGGAAGATGGTGACAGGAAAATCTTCATGGAAGTGAAAGGTGTAACGCTGGAAGAAGACGGAGTAGTGCGTTTTCCCGATGCACCTACGGAGAGAGGTGTCAAACATCTGAAGGAACTTGCAGCGGCCTGCGCTCATGGATATGAACCGGCCGTTCTTTTTGTGATCCAGATGGATCATGTAAAATATCTGGAGCCAAACGACTGGACCCATGCGGCTTTTGGAGAAGCTCTCAGGCAGGCGGCATCGGCTGGCGTACAGGTGATGGCCATCGACTGTCATATAGAAACCGACAGGATCGAACCTGGAAAAAGGGTGGAGGTGCGCCTGTAAATGGAGTGTACTCCCGGTAATGGCTGCTGTAGTATTAAAAATACATAAATAATGCATAAAAATAATATAAAATATTACAAAAAATCAATTTTTCCTTGCATGATTTACGTGAAAAGAGTATGATATAGCGTATCAGATTCAATAGGGAGCTGATATCCGGGTAGCTGCCGGATGATTTTTAAAAGAGACTGCATGGGGAGTGCAGGATCTTGGAAAGGACAAAGTGATATGAAGAAGAGAATTTTAAGTGTACTTCTTGCCGGTGTTATGGTTGTCGGCCTGCTGGCTGGCTGCGGCGGCGGTAAGAAAGATGCAGGAACAGACGCTTCCAACGAAGGCGCTTCCTCTGATGATGCGGTTCTGGTTTATGCACAGGGTGCTGATCCCCGTGGACTGGATCCCCATCTGGTAGATGATGGTGAATCTGCAAAGGTTACCATTCAGATTTACGAAGGCCTGCTGGAATATGAAGAAACAACAACAGATCTGAAACCCTGTCTGGCAGAAGAGATGCCTACTGTTTCAGATGATGGTCTGACCTATACTTTCAAGCTTCGTCAGGGCGTTAAGTTCCATGATGGTACTGATTTCAACGCAGAAGCTGTTAAGTTCAACATTGAGCGTCAGACAATCAACAAGACAGAAGATATGCCTTACGCAGATTTCTGCTACAGCTATGTAGATCATGTTGAAGTTGTTGATGACTACACAGTAAACATCGTGCTGAAGGAAAAGTATACACCTTTCCTGGCTAACCTGGCTATGGTATTTGCCGGTCCTATGGTAAGCCCCACAGCATGTGAGAAATACAACAACAACCTGAATGAAAACCCCTGTGGTACAGGTCCTTACAAGTTCAATTCATGGAACAAGGATGAAAAGGTTGTTCTGGACAGAAACGAAGATTACTGGGGCGAGCCTGCAAAGTGCAAACAGGTTGTTATCAAGACAATCCCGGATGCATCTGCAAGAGTAACAGCTCTGGAAACAGGCGAAGTTGATATCATCGACGGTATCGATCCCAACATGGTTGAACAGCTGCAGGCTAATTCCGATCTGCAGGTTAACCTGGATGAAGGTATGAACATCAACTACATGGCATACAACACCGAAAGACTGACCGATCCTGAAGTACGTGTTGCTCTTTCTCAGGCAATCAATGTAGATGAACTGGTGACAGGTCTGTACAATGGATTTGCTACAAAGGCTGATTCCATTCTGCCTACTTTCCTGCCCGGTTACAGCGCAGATGTGAAGCAGGTTTCCTATGATCCCGAAGCTGCAAAGGCGACTCTGGCTGCAAAGGGTGTAACCAAACTGTCTGTTATTACATATTCCAACGCAAGACCTTACAACACTGCAACAGGTAAGACTCTGGCTGAAACTGTTCAGGGTTATCTGAAAGAGGTTGGCGTTGAGTGCGATATCCAGACATTTGACTGGACAACATACAAGGATAAGGTTATGGCCAGTGATTATGACATCTGCTTCTATGGATGGAACGGTGACAACGGTGATGCCGATAACTTCCTGAATCTGCTGTGCGATGAGAATACAGCTATGAACGTTGCAAGACTGAAAGATACAACTTACAACGAACTGATTGCAAAAGCTGCTCAGACTCCCAATGGCGATGAAAGAAATGCCGTTTATGCTGAAGCAGAAGAATACCTTGCAGGTATTGCTGCATGGCTGCCGATCTCACATCAGCAGAACATTACTGCAAACAGAAAGAATATCAGCCACTTCGTATATCATCCCACAGCTACGGTTGATCTTGCGATTGTAGAAAAGGCTCAGTAATTCAGAAAATTGATTTTAACTATGATAGTTAGCGCCCCGACAGTCCTTTTGCCGGGGCGTATACTTTAGTTTTTGACCATCTCCCGGGTCGAAGGTTAAGGTATTTGATTATATGCGTATCGGTTATTCCGGACGCGGTCATAAATTGCGAAAGAGGTTATAACATGGCAAAGTATATCGTAAAACGGCTTTTAATGCTCATACCCGTATTGCTGGGGGTATCATTTATCGTTTTCTTTCTGCTTAGAGTCTGTGCGCCTGATCCGGCGCCGGTCGTTCTGGGTGAACATGCCACGGAAGAGGCGATGGATGAATGGCGGGAAGCCAACGGGCTGAATGATTCGATTCCCGTACAGTATATTGAATTTATCAAAGGTGCGCTTACAGGCGATTTCGGCAATTCCTACTATTCCAAAACACCTGTCTTTAAAGAAATCATGAGCAGGTTTCCTGCTACTGCCGAACTGGCTGTGGTGGCGATCATCATCGCTTCTCTGCTGGGTATTCTCATAGGTGTGGGAACAGCGGTGAAGAAAAACAGCATTTTCGATAATATGGGTATGCTGTTCTGTCTGGTGGGCGTATCTGTTCCCATCTTCTGGCTGGGTGTTCTGATGCAGATTCTGTTTGCAAAGGAACTGAGTCTGCTGCCTGTCTCCGGGGCAACTTCAGGTTCCATCATTCTGGATAAGGTGACAGGTTCCTATCTGATCGATGCTATTCTCAGCGGCAACGGAGATTATGTAAAAGATGTTATCATGCATATGATCCTGCCGGCTTTTACTCTGGCATTTTATACACTGGCAATTATTTCCCGTATGACGCGTTCTTCCATGCTGGATACACTGAATCAGGATTATATCCGTACCGCCAGGGCAAAAGGTATCGGTGAGGGAAATGTAATCCGCAAGCATGCGCTGCGCAATGCCATGATGCCTATTGTAACTGTTATCGGTCTGCAGTTTGGTTCTCTGCTGGGAGGTGCCGTGCTGACAGAAACGGTTTACGGCTGGCCCGGTATCGGCAAATATCTGGTAGAATGCGCGCAGAAATCCGATTTCCCTGTGGTTCAGGCATCTGTTTTGCTGATTGCAACGATTTTCGTTATTCTGAACCTGATCGTGGATATCATTTATGCATTTCTTGATCCCCGGATCTCTTATGGAAGAAAGGATAACTGATATGGAAAATAATATGAAACAGACTCTGGATAATCATGAAACTATGAATCAGTATGAAAATACAAATCAGGCAGATATAAAAGTAGAAAAACCGGAATCTCAGCTTCATATCATGTGGAGTGCTCTGAGACAGAATAAGATGGCGGTTGCCGGCATGATCGTTATTATCCTGCTGGTTGTTATTGCGTTGATCGGTGATTTTATTGCCCCGTATGATCCTACTGCTATTGATATGGGCTCAGCAAAACAGGGACCTTCTCTTCAGCATTTCTTCGGAACGGATATTCAGGGGCGTGATATTTTCTCCCGTGTACTTTCCGGTACAAAATACTCCCTGCTGGTTGGTGTGTGTGCAGTTGCATTTTCACTGGCCATCGGTACGGTACTGGGTGCTTTTGCAGGATATTTCGGCGGAATTCTTGATTCTGTTATCATGCGCTGCATGGATATCATGCTGTCAATTCCGTCGATTCTGCTGGCGATCACATTGATGGCTGCGTTCGGGCAGGGACTTGACAAGGCGATCGTGGCAATCGGTATCGTATCTATTCCCGAATATGCCCGAATTGTCAGAAGTTCCATTCTTTCCGTTAAGGAGAATGATTACGTGGCGGCTGCCCGTGTTATCGGCAATAAAAACGGCAGGATCATCTTCAAGCATATTCTGCCAAACGTGGTTTCATCTATCGTTGTACGTGCAACTCTGGGTATTTCCACAGCGATTCTGGATATTGCAGCGCTGGGCTTTCTGGGTCTGGGTGTAAAACCGCCCACACCGGAATGGGGTACCATGCTGGGTGATGCAAGAACCTATATTCTGTCCATGCCTCATATGATCATCTTCCCCGGTATTGCCATTTCCATTACCGTACTTGCATTTAACCTGTTCGGCGACGGTCTGCGCGATGCGCTGGATCCGAAAGCAAGAAGCTAAAGGAGGGCAAAGACATGTTATTAGAGGTTAACAATTTAAAAACAGAGTTTAAGGTAAAGCGCGGCATTGTAAACGCAGTCAATGATGTAAGCTTTTCCGTAGATAAAGGAGAGATACTGGCGATCGTAGGAGAATCCGGTTCCGGCAAATCGGTTACGTCTCTGTCCATTATGGGTCTGATCCGCAAGCCCGGTCGTGTTGCAGGCGGAACGATCCTGTTTGACGGTGAGGACCTGAGCGGTAAAAACGCAAAAGAGATGGATAAAATCCGCGGCGATAAAATTTCCATGATCTTTCAGGAGCCCATGACTTCTCTGAACCCTGTTTACCGGGTGGGCGATCAGATTGTGGAGTCGATCCTGACCCATACAAAGATGAATAAAAAAGAAGCCAGAGCACATGCCGTTGAAATGCTCCGGCTGGTGGGAATTCCTTCCCCCGAGCAGCGTGTGGATGATTATCCTCATCAGATGAGCGGCGGTATGCGCCAGCGTGTTATGATTGCCATGGCGCTGGCCTGCGACCCGGAGCTGCTGATTGCAGATGAGCCGACGACAGCTCTTGATGTTACGATTCAGGCGCAGATTCTGGATCTGATCAAACGACTTCGTGATGAGATCGGTATGGCGGTTATGCTGATCACCCATGATCTGGGCGTTGTAGCTGAGACGGCTGACAAAGTTGTGGTTATGTACTGCGGCCGTGTGGTGGAACAGGCTGCTGTAAAAGAATTGTTTACCGATCCTCTGCATCCTTATACGCAGGGGCTTCTGGCTTCCATTCCCAAACTGGATGAGGACAGGGACCGCCTGTATATGATCAGGGGTATGGTTCCGGATCCTACGGAGCTGCCCGCGGGCTGTTCTTTTGCAGACCGCTGTGACAAATGCACCGCAAGATGCAGGGAAGCAATGCCTGCACTGACAGAACGGGAAGACGGACGTAAGGTACGCTGCTTCCTGTACAGCGATAAAGTGGAGGGGGAAGAATAATGGCAGAAATGACAGCAAATACAAAAGAAGAAAAAGAAGTGTTACTAGAAGTCAAAGGTCTGACCAAATATTTCACAGTAGAAAAGAATCTGCTGGGAAAACCCACCTCTGTCCTGAAAGCAGTAGATGATGTATCATTTAAAATTTATAAAGGCGAATGCCTCGGTCTGGTTGGGGAATCGGGCTGCGGCAAATCCACCATCGGCAAGATGCTGGTGAATCTTTACAAACCAACCTCAGGACAGATCATTTTTGAAGGAAAAGATCTGACAAAGATGAAAGACAGGGAGCGCCGGGAATACTGTAAGGATATTCAGTTGATTTTTCAGGATCCCTATGCATCTCTCAATCCCCGTATGACCATCGGTGATATTATTGCAGAGCCTATGCTGATCAACAATCTGGTTCCGAAGGATCAGGTGGAAAAACGGGTGAATTACCTGCTGAACTGTGTTGGTCTGGCAAACCATCAGAGAAACCGTTATCCGCATGAATTTTCCGGTGGTCAGAGACAGCGTGTGGGCATTGCCCGGGCACTGGCGGTCAATCCCAAGCTGATCGTCTGCGATGAGCCGGTGTCTGCGCTGGATGTTTCCATTCAGGCACAGGTACTGAACCTGCTGGATGATCTGAAGGATGAATTTGGACTGACATATCTGTTCATTGCACACGGACTGAATGTAGTCAAGCACATCAGTGACCGCGTGGGCGTTATGTATCTGGGTAAGATCATGGAGATGGCCGATAAGAATGAACTCTACAACCATCCCACGAATCCCTATACGCAGGCGCTGCTGTCGGCAATTCCCACGACGGATGTCAATGCCAAAAAGGAAAGAATCATCCTGACAGGTGATGTTCCCACACCCATCGATCCGAAACCCGGCTGTCGTTTCTATCCCAGATGCTTCCGCAGATGTGATGAGTGCCAGAGCTATGACTCAAAACTGATCGATACAGGCAACGGACATCTGGTAGCATGCCGTCTGCTGGAACACTGAATCCGGCAGGGATATCGAAAGCATCGCGGCACAAGATTATGAATAATGCGAAAGAGGAACGGCAGGAGCTGTTCCTTTTTCGCTTTATTTAAAATGAAGCAAAGCGTGTAAAATTGGCGGTAAAAGACTGGAAAAACGTGAAAGTTGTGGTAAGATATCATTGAAAGGTCGTCAGGCGGGAAACCTGAAAAGATACAATTTTGAGATTTTGAGAAAGAAGTAATAGAATGATGAGTGATGGAATTGTTAATGATGGAACCGCAGGTAGTGGAACTGCGGATGACAGAATCATAAGACAGGATTTGAGAAGCTATGTGACCGTTGATCTGGATGCCATTGCGGATAATATCGATGCTGTGAAAAAGTGCATTGAGCCGGATGTAAAGGTGATGGCGGTTATTAAAACGGATGGATATGGTCACGGGGCTGTGGAAATCGGAAACTATCTGAAAGATGATGTGGATTATTATGCGGTGGCCACTGTGGATGAGGCGGTGGAACTTCGTCAGGCAGGTCTTGAACTTCCTATTCTGATTCTCGGATATACCATGAAGGCACAGTATCCGAGACTGGTGGAGTATGATATTACGCAGACCATTTTCAATCGGGAGGATGCCGAAGTGCTGGGAAAGACGGCTGTTTCCATGGGAAAACAGGCGAAAATCCATATTGCGCTGGAT
>JAQYDI010000006.1 GCA_028724245.1 Lachnospiraceae bacterium | reverse complement strand
TACCATCACTTCCTCTTACCATTATTTCTTAATGTATATTATCTCGATGTCATATCCTAATTGATCCATCATACTAACAAAAGTCTTATTTACGACTCCATCTGTATTCTTGATTACTCTGTTCAGATAAGGAGCAGATGTTCCTACCTTTTCTGCAAGTTGTGCCTGAGTAATCCCTTCTTCCATGCACTTTACTTTAACATCGAGTTCTATATTGTTTTTAATCATACAGCACCTCCGCTGTTTCCAGCAATTACACTAATAAGATAATTTATTGTAGCATTTTATCATATTAAATTCTATATATTTAGTACAAAAACAGCCCAAATCCGGAGCCGTTGTTCCCCGTCTGTACTATTAAAAATTCCCCTCCAACAAATCTATTACTTTCTAATTTCCCCTCTTCATTTTCTGGAACAACAGCTCCATGTAACCGCCAAAAATGGCTAGCATTTCTGCCAGCCATTCTTACTTAATCACTTTCTTCATTTTGCTCATGATTCTCTATTGCATCTTGCTCCTGTACCACCAGACTTTCTGCAAATTTTTCCCCTATCATAGATAAAGTCTTTACTATATTTGCTGTATATTCCGAATTTGATGCTTCATTAACATACTTTGCAAAAGTTCCCATGGCTTTAAATATACCATTCAAAACATCTACTATATTTACATCATTCAGATAATCATTGTTATTATCAATTAATTTATCATTAACCGCTCTATCTAATTCCTGTATAGCCTGGCACATAACCATTTTAGCTTTTTCATATTCTTCAAAACTCATAAGATGATTATGCATAACATCATTTCTATAATTAATAATTTCAAGAAAATGATTTTCTATGTATGTGTATCCTGTCCCCACAATTTGACGCCACATAGTATTTTCATCCATTAACTGAACTTCTTTAATCAAATCAGCTTTTGTTAATTTTCGTCCATTGAGTTCTTTAACTTTCCCTTGTAAATCTTTATCTGTAAAAATGGCCTCATATATTTTTCCGAAATCAATTTCCTCAATTTCTTTTTTCTTCCTGTCCACATCTAAAAGAAAGGAATCTTTATTAACATTACCATTTTCAAATAAAGATCTGGAAATATACAACACATACCTTAATTTAGTTTCAAATTTTACAACCAACGGATAAATTTGACTACAAAAATATTGTGAACTTTCACTATTGATTATTTGAAACAAACCCGCATATGTCTGTTCAAATACCGTTGTTAATTCATCTAATTTTTTTGCTTTATCATCATTATATTTTTCTATTTCCTGACATTCAAATTCATAAATGTGTACATCTGTTTGAGGAATAGATGTATCTTTCTTACTATATTCACCCAAATCACATTCTTCAAATTTTTGTTCTTTAAAAAACATATATTGATTCTTCATTTGTTTCTCTCTAAATCACCCCAAAATGCTTAAACGCATCCATAATCGCCTGTTCCTTCTCTGGTGGGCACTGTGGCTGTTTCGCATCTTCCGACTTCGCCATATTATAGTGTTTACCTACTTCCAGACCACATTTTCTCTTTACCTGAGAAATGTATAGGCTAGAGACTTTTAATCCCGTTTTACAGAGTACGTACTCTTTAATTTGCTCATAAGTTGCGCCATTTTGTAACTCAGACATGTCCATATCTTCTAAAGAGAATTCAACTTTAACTCTTTTTGAGTCGATATCACCCTTGGAAAGCAAAACAACCGTTTCGACATTCCCGGTCGCCGGAAACATATCCACGCTGCACATCTTCTTCACCTCATACCCATTTGCAAAGAACATCTCCAGATCTCTTGCAAGTGAGGTGGGTTTGCAGGATATATATACGATCCGATCCACCTGATATGCCAGCAGCTTCGGCAGCGCCTTCGGGTGGATCCCGTCTCTGGGCGGGTCCAGTACCAGCAGATCCGGTTTATCTTCGATGGTATCCAGTACTTTCAGTACATCGCCGGCCAGGAATGTACAGTTTGTCAGGCCGTTGAGTTCGGCATTCTCCTTTGCTGCCTCCACGGCTTCCTCCGCGATTTCCACACCGGTAACTTTGCCGGCGGCCGGTGCCAGTACCTGGGCGATGGTGCCGGTGCCGCTGTACAGGTCAAACACATTGCAGCCTTCCGTGTCGCCAATATAATCGCGGGCAATGGAATAGAGAACTTCCGCACCTTTTGAATTGGTCTGGAAGAATGAAAAAGGAGTGATCTTAAACTGCAGTCCCAGCAGTTTTTCTACAATATAGCTTCTTCCGTACAGCAGATCAGTCCGGTCATTCTGAACCACATCCGCCAGACTGTCATTATACGTATGAAGCACTCCCGTCAGGGTACCCTCCAGACTGAGTCCGCAGAGCATATCTGTAAATGCCTCCAGCATGCTTTTTTCATCCTCGGCTTTGCCTTCCGCATCTTCCCCTTTATTTTTCTCATTTTTTCCTTCGAGTTTCTCATCTTCCCCCTCAGGTATTTCTTCCTCCTCTTCCGGGTATGCACTGCTTGTTACCAGATCCACCAGAATCTCTCCGGTAAAGACTGTTTTGCGCACCAGAAGATGACGCAGGTAACCGGTGTGGCGCATGCGGTGATAATAAGGAAGCTGCCGTTCCCGGAAAAATTCCAGAACTGCTTTCAGAATAACGGAAAAATCTCCGTCCGCGATCCTGCAGCCGTCAACCGTTACAATATCATGAAAACTTCCCCGTTTGTGCATGCCGAGGGACAGTTCTCCTCCCTTTACCTCATCACCAAAGGTATATTCCATCTTATTGCGGTAACCGCAGGAAACGGGGCTTGGCAGAACGCCGTCATAAACCAGTTCCTGACCGTATTTTTCGAAAACAGGCTGCATCAGATTGCGTACCTGTTCTTCCTTCAGCTTCAGCTGAGTTTCATAGGGAATGCTCTGATACAGACATCCGCCGCAGCTTCCAAAATGTCTGCATACATGTTCCGCACATTCCAACGGAGAACGCTCCAGTACCTCAAGAAGCCTTCCTTCTGCCTTTCCGTTTCGTGCTTTTTTTATGGAAAAGCGGACTTTCTGACCGGGAAGCGCCTGCTTTACAGACACATTTCTATCCTCCACATGGCAGAATCCTTTATCCGGAAAATCAATTCCCTCTATAACCGCTTCAAATATCTGGCCTTTTTTCATACTTTCCTCCCTGAATCACCGTTTCCTGTTACATAAGAAAGGTACCTCACCGTCGGTGGGGTACCCCCTGTATGCTTGATTATTCTGTTATTGCATCTGTTCAGAGCCAACCTCGAAAACACTGTGTGTTTCCTCGGTGTGGCGTATCCGCCAAATAGATTTGTACGAAAAAGTGCTCCTGAATGCAAGCATTCGTCGCACTTTTTGTACAAATCTGCTTGGCTCTGAACAGGTACATGTTATTCTATTCTTCTGCTGCTTTCTTTGCTTCCGCTTCTTCATCCACGAAAATATCTTCGTCATCAGCTTCTTCTGCAGCTTCCGGTTCTTCTTTCAGCTCATCTTCAAAATCTTCGAAGAATTCATCATCATCGAAATCATCTTCAAACTCATCCGGATCGGGAGTCAGCTTCTTGTACAGGAATACTGCTGTAACTGCAATCACGATGACTGCTGCAATGGTACCTGCTACCCAGCAGACTTTCTTTTTGGATTCGGATTTCTTAAGCCGCTCTACGATGCGCTCAAGATCTTCTCTTGTAATGTTGTTCATGTGAAACACGTCCTTTCATTCTCTTATGCACTTCCGCATCTCTGCGGAGGAACATATTTGTAATTAGTATACCATAATTCCAGCCAATTTACTACCGCAATCTGATATTTTCAAATTTTTTCGTACAAATCTATCTGGCTCTGGACAGTTACATTTTTTTCAGTTTTGCAAAGGATGCAAACATGCGTTTTACACCTACATCATCAAATTCAACGCTTACTTCAAAATCACGTTTTCCGTCCTGTATGGAGAGAACTTTTCCTTCTCCAAACTTGATATGTCTGACACGGTCTCCCACATCGTAGGGAAGTTTCTCCATCTTTTCCACCTTAAACTGACGTCCCAGCCCGCTTTTTGCAGCTTCTGTCAGAGCATTCGATTTGGGCCTGGAGGCAAATGATCTGCCGCCGCCGTATCCTGTACCGCCGCTGCCGCCAAACCCTGTGCTGCCATTACTTCCGTATCCCGTGCCGCCGGTTCTCTCCATTCCGTCCGATGCGGTGCGGACCGCTGCTCCTGCGCCCGCAGGCTTTCTTCCCACATTGGTATCCAGCAGATGAAGCGGAATTTCATTGCAGAATCTGGAAACTCTCAGATAACGTGTTTCGCCGTTGATCATCCGCTGTCTGGCACAGGTCATGGTCAGTTCCTTCCGGGCGCGGGTGATTCCCACATAGGCCAGACGCCGTTCCTCTTCCAGATCGCCGGGATCGTCGGAATCAATGGACATATGGCTGGGGAACAGCCCGTCCTCCATGCCGCACAGATAGACCCTGTTGAATTCCAGCCCCTTTGCGCTGTGCAGCGTCATCAGCAGAACCTTGTCCTCTTCCTCATCCATCCGGTCGATATCGGCCACCAGCGCAACCTCTTCCAGAAAAGCTGACAGAGAAACCTCTTCCTGCGCGTTCTGTTCATAATCCACCGCTTTGTTGACAAATTCCTGAATATTCTCCAGCCTTGTCTGGGCTTCGATAGTATCCTCTCCCTCCAGTTCCTGACGATACCCGGTTTTGTCCAGCACCGCTTCGATCAGTTCGTGAAGAGAATAATTCTCCGCCATGACCCGGAAAACGGATATCTGCTCCACAAATGCGAGCAGTTTGCCTACGGCCCGTCCCCTGCCAAGAGAAGGGATGTACTCCGCATTGCGCAGCGCTTCAAAAAAGCTCATGCCCTGTTCATCGGCAAATGCCTGCACACGCCCGATGGTAGTTCCTCCGATTCCCCTTTTGGGAACATTGATGATGCGCGCCACGGAAATATCATCACTTCCATTGTCAATCGTCTTCAGATAGGCAAGAATGTCCTTGATTTCCTTTCTCTGATAGAAGTTGACGCCGCCCACCAGCTGATAGGGAATACCCTTGTTCACCATCCGTTCTTCAATGGCACGTGACTGGGCATTGGTACGGTACAGAACCGCACAATCATTGTAGGGAACACCCTCTGCATGGGCATCCAGCAGTTCCTCCGTAATCCGGTCAGCCTCCTGCATGGCGGTATCATACATCTTCAGCCGTACCTTACGGCCTTCTTCATTCTCTGTCCACAGACGCTTTTCCTTACGCCCCTCATTATGACTGATCACTTCATTGGCAGCATCCAGGATATTCTTCGTTGAACGGTAATTCTGCTCCAGCCGGATCACCACAGCGTCTGGAAAATGCTGTTCAAAGCCCAGAATGTTCTGGATATTGGCGCCGCGGAACTTATAAATGGACTGGTCATCATCACCGACCACGCAGAGGTTTCGGTTTTTGCCGGCCAGCAGACGGATCAGCTCAAACTGTGCCGTATTGGTATCCTGATACTCATCAACCATAATATACTGAAAACGGTTCTGATAATACTCCAGTACCTCCGGATTTTCACGGAAAAGCTCAACCGTCTTTACGATCAGATCATCAAAATCCAGTGCATTATTCTTTTTCAGCTGCTCCTGATACTCGGTATAGATATCGCCGATCCGCATCTTCCGGTAGTCCCCTGCAGCCTCCCTGCAGAACTGTTCCGGCGATACCAGATTATCCTTGGCTGCGGAAATGTACTTCATCACCACCCGGTCCTTATACATCTTCTGATCCACATCCAGCTTTTTCAGAACCTGATGGAGAAGCGTCTTCTGATCATCCGTGTCATATATGGAAAAGCCCGAGGAAAATCCCAGGCACTCTATATATCTGCGCAGAATCCTTACACAGGTGGAATGAAACGTGGACACCCAGATGCTTTCCGCACCGAATTCCACCAGCTGATCCACACGCTCGCGCATCTCTCCTGCTGCTTTATTCGTAAATGTAATTGCCAGAATATTCCATGGATTGACATCCTTCTCGTCTATGAGGTAGGCAATCCTGTGAGTCAGTGTCCTTGTCTTTCCGGAACCTGCCCCGGCCAGAATCAGAAGAGGTCCCTCTGTCTGATAAACAGCCTTCTGCTGCTGCGGGTTCAAACTGTCGTAAATTGTACTCATACTGCTGCTCTCCCTGCTTTCTTCACAATTCTTTCATCCGATACCTGAAAAGTATATCATAAAAACAGTTGTTTGTGGTATTAATTTTTGCTTGTTTTTAAAACCATTTTCGATTATACTTAGATAATATCAAGCAGTAAACAGAACGGAGGAAGAACGTTGTCCAATACAGATTACAGCAATATCAAAAGCATCAGCAGATTATTCCGACGTCTCGCTTCACTGGGCTATATACAGCCTGATGAAATCCCTTCCATTGATTTATATATGGATCAGGTCACCACATTTATGGACGAGCATCTGGCAACATCCAAGCGTTATGAAAACGACAAGATCCTTACCAAGACCATGATCAACAACTACGCGAAAAATAACCTGCTGCCGCCGCCTGTCAAGAAAAAGTACTCAAAAGATCACATGCTTCTTCTGATCTTTATTTATTATCTGAAGAACATCATGAGCATCAGCGACATTCAGGAGCTGCTGGGTCCCGTCACCGATCAGTATTTCAATCATAAGGGCGAACTTCCGCTGACAGAGATTTATCAGGAAGTCGTAGATTATCTGAAGCAGGAGCAGAACGGCCTGTTCCGGAATATCAAGCAGGAGTTCCGTACCGCCGAAAGCCTGTTTGCAGATACTTCCGCTGACATTTCCGAAGACAGCCGTGAAGAGCTGAGAAAGTTTGCCTTTATCTGCTATCTGGCTTTTGATGTCTATCTGAAGAAGCTGATGATTGAAACATTAATCGATGATGACCGGGAAATCCGCAGACAAAAGGAAGCGGAAAAAAAGGCATCCGCAGACAAAAAGGGATCTGATAAAAAGTAAATGGGTCCCGGCAGAAAATAAAAAATTCAAACAAAAATAAAGGGATATTCCGCTTCTGACAGAATATCCCCCGCATCAAAGGACTGATTCTTCCATCAGTCCTTTTTCTGATTATCTTCCTGTACTTTCATCCGGTCCAGTACCATGTCGTAACCATCTGTTCCGTAATTCAGACATCTGTTTACTCTGCTGATAGTGGCCGTAGAAGCACCTGTCTGTTCAGCAATTTCCAGATATGTCTTCTTTTCTCTCAGCATTCTGGCCACCTCAAATCTCTGCGACAGAGAAAGCAGTTCATTGATGGTACATGCATCTTCAAAAAATTTATAGCATTCATCCAGATTCTGTAAAGTGAGAATCGCCTGAAACAGGGAATCGACCGCTTCAGTCCTTATTTTGTCATTCATAATACCCTCCTGATCTGAGTATCTCTCATTATCACAAAGATATATTATCATTTTAACGCAATAAAGTCCAGCCCCGAACCCCATATCCGGATTGACATTTTTTGGCTCTGAACAGTAACCTTATTACAGCTGTCTTCTGATTGCCGCAATCAGTCCGGCATTGTGCATAACTGTAAATACTGCCAGCGCCACCAGAAAACCGCCCAGTGACTGTACCGTGTTGCCGGTGATCATTGCAAATGCAGATGCCTTATCGAATAAAAATGCGGTCGCGACAGAATAGGCAGCCACCTGGAATACACATCCTGCCAGACATCCTGCCACCCACCCGTATGTTCTGTGGCTTTTTTCAGCCAGTACGCCCATGATCAGAGCCATGATTCCCTTAATGAAAAATGTAGGTACCATCCAGATTGCGTAGCCGCCAAACAGATCCGCCAGCGCTGCTCCGATCGATCCCGCAAGAGCACCTTCTCTCTTACCCAGAATACATACGGTCAGAAAAATCATGCTGTCACCCAGATGAATATATCCTCCCATGGCAGGAATCGGAATCTTCAGATAATAAGTTCCTGCAAATACAAGAGCTGCCATCAGCGCTGTTACGGTAATATCTTTTACTGTCATTTTTTTATCATTCATAAACTAACCTCCTGTAACCCCCGTATACCTCATGCGTTAGAGTATGTCACATTTCTGTTCCTGTTAAAATATTCAATTTATCTTATTTTTACAGGGTCAGTTTAAACTGTCCCCGGATTTTTCCAAAAATGTAACCCCTCTGGAAATTTTTCGCAGTTTTTCTGCGCTTTTTTTGTTTCCAATTTATAACATATTATTGACTATTTGTTGATAACAAAGTATTATATTGTTATATATATATAACTTATCTATTAACTTACGGAGGTTCCTTATGTTAGAGAAGATTTTCCATCTGGAAGAAAATCATACCAGTGTCCGCACGGAGATCAATGCGGGTATCACCAGTTTTGTTACCATGGCCTATATTCTGGCCGTCAATCCGTCTCTGCTTTCAGCCGCCGGCATGGATGCACAGGGTGTTATGCTGGCTACAGCTCTTGCATCCTGTCTGGGATGTTTTTTCATGGCAGCATTTACCAACTATCCCATCGTACTGGCTCCCGGTATGGGACTGAATGCCTACTTTGCCTTTACCGTATGCGGTACCTACGGATATTCCTGGAAGATTGCTCTGCTTGCCGTTTTTATAGAGGGACTGATTTTTATCCTGCTTTCCGTATCCAACATACGTGAAGCACTGTTCAATGCCATTCCACTCTCCCTGAAGCACGGTGCCAGTGTTGGTATCGGACTGTTTATCGCATTTATCGGTCTGCAGAATGCGGGAATCATCGTTAACAATGACAGTACGCTGGTCGGCATCGTTTCCTTCCGCAGCACTTTCCATACTGCAGGCATCTGTGCGCTGCTGGCTCTGGGCGGAACCGCTTTCATCGGAATCCTGTTTATCCGCGGTGTGAAAGGATACGTCCTGATCGGCATGGCCGCCACCTGGCTGGCGGGAATTCTGTGTCAGCTGACCGGCCTTTATCTTCCCGATGCCGAAGCCGGTTACTACTCCATGATCCCCTCCTCCATATTCAGCGCAGATCTGACCCGGATCGGAACCGTATTCGGACAGGCTTTCCTGGCTGATTTCAGCGGCATCTCCATCGGAACGTTTATGACGATCATTTTTGCTTTTCTGTTTGTAGATCTCTTTGACACACTGGGAGCACTGATCGGGCTGACTTCCAAAGCCGGTCTGCTTGATGAAGAAGGACATCTTCCCCGAATCAAAGGTGCACTGATGGCAGATGCAGCAGCAACTACCATAGGCGCTGTCATCGGTACTTCTACCGTTACCACCTATGCGGAAAGCTCCGCGGGAATTGCCGAAGGAGGCCGGACCGGGCTGACTTCCGTAACAACCGGTTTTCTTTTTATCCTTGCATTGTTTTTTGCACCGCTTTTTACCTCAATTCCTTCCTGCGCAACAGCTCCGGCACTGATTTTTGTAGGCTTCCTGATGCTCGGCTCCATTACCCGAATCGATCTGGAGGATCCTGTGGAAGCCATCCCCGCCTATCTGGCCATCGTATTCATGCCCATGGCATACTCCATATCCGAAGGACTTGCCGTTGGAATCATTTCCTATGTGATCCTGCATGTATTTACAGGCCGCAGAAAAGAAGTAACGCCCCTCATGTACGTACTGGCCATCCTGTTCGTACTGAAATATACTTTCCTTTAATCAATATGGCAGATGCCAGCAGAAATATTCTCCCCCGAATCATCTGCAAAGGCATCTGCCGATTACTTTTCATGGTTCATATCACTTCCTGCGTTCCAGCGCAGAATCTTCACATATTTTCTTGTTTTCTCTCCTGCATTTTTCAGACAGATATCAAATATATAAAGGTAAACCCTGTCTGCCTGATCCAGCACTTCCTTCAGTACCGGATCCTCCATCAGTTCCTGCATCGTGAGTCCTGAAACATTGATGCTTCCGAAGTTCCTGAAATCCGGCTTTCCAAACAGCCGCTTTACCAGCTCCCGGTCTTCTCTTTCTCCGTTCCCTGCCGCACCGCTCTTTCTGTGAAGATCCTTTTCCAGAGAATAATAACCGGAAACCGTCACATCATTACAGAAACCGGAATCCAGATAGAGCCTCTGGATCATGGGTTCCAGCCGCCCCTCCTTTTTCAGGCGGTCAAATGTTCTGACACACGCCTCACTGATGCCCTCGCCCTGGATCAGCAGATACTTTCTGCCGGTCTCGTCTATCTCATACCAGGCGGAAAACCGCTCAAACAGAGAATTCATAATTGCCGCCATACAGGAACTCTGCTTTTCTTCATCGAAAATATAAAACATCTTTGTCATGGAAAGCCCCAGTTCCCTGTAATAAAAAAGGTTGGCTGCCATCTCCAGCATCACAGCAGGATTCTCCAGCAGAAAATCTCCGATTTCCTCTTCTTTAGCATAAAGTTCTCCGTCGAAAGGAAAATCTCCTGCCAGCCACCCTCCGGGACGCTCCTGCAGGCTGATATTCTGAAAATCAACCTTCTGTAATCTGCACATATACCCTCCTGTATCCTGCAGGCTGAATCTGCCCTGCCGATATATTGTGAATCCGTAATTGTTCAGAGCCGGACAGCGGAGCATACATATCTCCGGCACTGCCGCTGAACAATTATCATTTTAATTATCATATCACAAATTTTGGATAGATTTTATTAAATATCCGTCATAATTCTAAAATTCTTGTTAAATTTGTTGGAAATACGCGAAAAATGCAGTAATATATAATAAGATTCTTTATGCTGCGAGGTGTTTTATGAACCTGAATCCGGATCTGATTGCCTATCATCTTTACCCTGATATTCTCCTGCGCCTGTTTCTGTCCGCCTTTCTTGGCGGACTGCTGGGATTTGAACGAACCCATACAGGTAGAGCCGCAGGGCTGCGTACCTATGCCATTGTCTGCTGCGCTTCTGCCCTGATCATGATGACCAATCTGTACATTTACGACACAATGGGAGCCTCCGATCCGGTACGGCTGGGGGCTCAGGTGATCAGCGGTATCGGCTTTCTGGGGGCCGGTTCCATCATCGTCACCGGAAAATTCCATCAGCACATCAAGGGACTCACAACAGCTGCAGCATTATGGGCCAGCGGAGCCATCGGTCTGGCATGCGGATGCGGTTATTATTTTGCGGCCATCACCGCAACCCTGATTATTTTCTTTGCCATGCATTTTCTGAAAATCGTAGAAAAAAAACTGTTGACCAATGACCGCAACATTACATTCTATATCGAACTGGATTCTCTGGAGAGCATGGGGCTGATCACACAGCTTTTCCGATCCATGAACATAACAATTGACAATATGAAACTGTCCCGTCCCTATCTTGATGCTTCCCAGACGGCCGTTACCTATGCCGTCATTCTTCCCAGGCGCATTAAGCGGACGGAAGTAATTGAAAAGCTGGCGGGCAATGAGCATGTCATTTATATCGAAGAAGCCTGGTAAGTAAATTATACAAAACATACGCCGGTATCTGACAGCCAGATACCGGCGTACATTTTTTACAGATTGATCTATTTATTTCTGTACAATATTGATGATTCTGCCGGGTACGTAGATTTCTTTCACGATGGTACCGGTCAGTCTGGAAGCAACTGCTTCCTTACCTGCTGCGATGGCATCTTCTTTGGAAATATCCTTGGGAAGCTGAATCGTTGTACGCACCTTGCCGTTAACCTGAACAGCCACTTCCACGGTCTGCTCAACGGTCTTTTCTTCATCGTATTCCGGCCAGGAGGTCTGGTACAGTCTGCCTTCAAATCCCATCACGGACCACAGTTCTTCTGTGATATGAGGTGCAACGGGGTTCAGAAGTACAAGCAGAATTCTGTAATCATCTCTGCTGATGCTTCCTGCCTTGTAATAATCGTTCAACAGAGCCATCATGGCAGCAATTGCCGTATTGTATTTCAGCGCTTCATAATCCTGGCTGACCTTCTTGATGGTCTGATGGATTCTTGTCTCCAGATTCTTAGAGTAACCGGTTGCATCGGTCACCATATCCTGCAGCTTCCATACACGGTCAAGGAAACGACGGCAGCCCTTTACACCGTCATTGGACCAGGAAGCAGCCATATCAAAAGCACCAATAAACATCTCATAGGTACGAAGGGTATCTGCACCGAATTCATTGACAATATCATCGGGATTGATAACGTTGCCTCTTGATTTACTCATCTTTTCACCGTTCTCACCCAGGATCATGCCGTGAGAAGTTCTCTTCTGATACGGTTCAGGGCAGGGAACAACACCTTCATCATAAAGGAATTTATGCCAGAATCTGGAGTACAGCAGATGCAGTGTGGTATGTTCCATACCGCCGTTGTACCAGTCAACAGGCAGCCAGTAATCCATAGCTTCCTTGCTTGCCAGAGCTTCTTTGTTGTGAGGATCGATGTAGCGCAGGAAATACCAGGAAGAACCTGCCCACTGAGGCATGGTATCTGTCTCACGCTTTGCGGGACCTCCGCAGCAGGGACAGGTGGTATTCACCCAATCGGTCATGGCAGACAGCGGAGATTCACCGTCGTCGGTTGTCATATAGTTATCCACATCGGGCAGAACCAGAGGCAGTTCAGATTCGGGAACCGGAACGTATCCGCATTTATCACAGTGGATGATCGGAATGGGCTCGCCCCAGTATCTCTGACGTGAGAATACCCAGTCTCTTAACTTGAAATTACGTTTTGCATGACCGATTCCTTTTTCTTCCAGCCATTCAACGATCTTCTTCTTGGCATCAGCCACTTCCAGACCGGTCAGGAAGCCGGAATTCACAAGTACACCGGTGGCCACATCGGTAAATGCCGCTTCTTCCACATTGCCGCCGCCTACTACTTCGATGATGGGCAGACCGAATTTCTTTGCAAATTCCCAGTCTCTTTCATCGTGTCCGGGTACAGCCATAATTGCACCGGTACCGTAGGACATCAGTACGTAATCGGAAACCCAGATGGGAATTTCCTTGCCATTAACAGGATTTACTGCCTTCAGACCCTTGATTTCCACGCCGGTTTTATCCTTTGCCAGTTCGGTACGTTCGAAATCGGACTTTTTGGCAGCCTGCGCACGGTATTCCAGAATTTCATCCATATTGGAGATTTCATCCTTAAACTGATCAATGTAGGGATGCTCCGGAGAAACAACCATGTAGGTGACGCCGAACAGGGTATCGGGGCGTGTTGTATAAATACGAAGGGTTTCTTCCTTGCCTGCCAGCTTGAAATCCACCTCGGCACCGTCAGAACGGCCGATCCAGTTCTTCTGTGAAACCTTTACAGGCTCGATGTAATCCACCTGTTCCAGATCATCGATCAGCTTATCTGCGTATGCGGTAATCTTCAGCATCCACTGGCTCTTAACCTTGTGAACGACCTCGCTGCCGCAGCGTTCGCAGACGCCGTTGACAACTTCTTCATTGGCCAGACCGCATTTGCAGGAGGTACACCAGTTGATGGGCATCTCTGCTTTGTAGGCAAGACCTTTTTTAAACAGTTTCAGGAAAATCCACTGTGTCCATTTGTAATAATCAGGATCTGTGGTATTGATTTCACGGTCCCAGTCAAATGAATAGCCCAGAGACTGCAGCTGTCCTTTGAAACGCTTTACGTTGTTTCTGGTTACCATAGCCGGATGAACCTTGTTTTTGATCGCATAGTTCTCGGTAGGAAGACCAAATGCATCCCAGCCCATGGGGAACAGAACATTATACCCCTGCATTCTTCTCTTACGGGACACGATATCCAGCGCCGTGTAGGGGCGGGGATGTCCTACATGAAGACCCTGACCTGAAGGATAGGGAAACTCAACAAGGGCATAATATTTCGGTTTTGAATAATCATCTGTTGCAGCAAAAGCTTTTTCATCTTCCCAGATCTGCTGCCACTTTTTCTCAATTTCTTTGGGATTATAAGACTGACTCATAATCTGCTCCTTTCTGATGTATTCTGTATACTGAAAACTGCAGCTTTTCAAAACAGCCCCGGAAAAACTGCCCGGCTCTGTACCAGCTGCAAAAAGAAACCCCGCTCATCTCACATAGAGACGAACGGGGGATATTCGCGGTACCACTCTACTTCACAGCCTGATGGCTGCGCACTCATGTCTTCTGTAACGGGAAGCCCCGGATCCGCTTACTTATCCTTTCCGGAAGTTGGGCAAATCTGCATGGAAGCCAGTTCAATGCCCCTCCGTACTGCCTCACACCGGCCGGCAGCTCTCTGAAAACGGAAACTGACACCTACTACTCTTCGTCATCGCATTTACCTGTCCTCATATTCTATACTATACCATTTTCATTTGTCAACCCCTTTTGCAGCGCATCTCACCGTTTTCTCTCTCCGGCAGAAATCTGAACAGTAATTACAAATCCACTCCCCTGTTTTTTCTCTCTTTTGTACTTTGGAGCTCTTTATCTTATCTTCTAAATGCGGTATATTAATTGCAGAACGATTAAGAACCGGTCCATGCTTTTTCTGCATGGCCTGGGGCTGTCTCCGGACAGTTTATCAATACTATAGATGGACGGTGATATAAATGAAAGTACTGATTTTAGGCGGTTTTCTGGGTTCCGGAAAGACCACTGCCCTGTACAGCATGGCACACTATATCGTGGACCATACGGAATCCGATTCTCCCACCAGGGTAATGATTCTTGAAAATGAAGTGGGAAAGAGCGGTATCGATGACAAATTTCTTAAAAGCAGCGGCCTGCAGGTGGAAAATCTGTTTTCAGGCTGTGCCTGCTGCTCCCTCTCCGGGGAACTGATCGGCACGATCGAACAGATCAGGAAAACCTGTGAACCGGAATGGGTAATTCTGGAAACAACAGGCATTGCCTACCCTAAAAAAATACAGGAAAATCTGAAACAGTATCTGGGTCTTGAAACCCGCATAACCGTGCTTGTGGATGCAGTTCGCTGGAACCGGCTGCTGATTCCCATGAATGCACTGCTTTCCGGCCAGATTATCGGATCCGATTCGGTTCTGATCAATAAAACCGATCTGGCAGATGAAGAAACACTCCGAAAAATTGAGGCGGATATCAGGAATTTTGACGATCAACCCTCCATTTTCCGCATCAGTGCCATTCAGGGCATTGACGATGCCGTATGGAAGGAGGTCCTGGGATTTTGAAAAATATGAGAAAAAATATCCCTTTTCAGAATTTGGCCGCTGACAGCCTGAAAGAAGCCGCCCAAAGCGGCACGACCCTCGATGTGCGGATGGAGGACGGTGCCACTGTCGTTTCTGCCCGTTTCACAGTCGAGACAGCCAGAGATGTTCTGGAGCAGGCGCTTTCAGCAGAACTGCAGGAACTGGCGGCCCGGGTCTACGCCCATGAAGGCATCATCGGACATATTAAGGCTTCCACCGAAATTTCATCGGTCCAGATGTATTCCATCACCGATACCATCCTTCACGTAAAAAACGGGGAAAAAGACACGATCATCATTTCTTTTGCCTTCATCCTGTTCCTGATCGACGCGGGTACGGCAGAAAAATGGACCCGCGAAATCATAGAACGGATTCAGAAGCTGTAAAACCGGCTACAGTTTTTCGGCGAAGAAGCTCTTATAGCCTTCGCCGAAAATTTCCGTAGCGCTGGTTACGATCATAAATGCCTCCGAATCTTCCTGTCTCACCACTTCCTCTACTCTGGGTGCCTGCTGCTTGCGCACCACACACATGAGGATTTCCTTATCCTCCATGCTGTATGCTCCGGTTCCGTGAAGATAGGTCACACCGGTTTCGATTTCCCGCATCATCCTGTCGGCGATCATACGATGCTTCCGGGTAATGACAAATACCATCCTTGCCTCGTCAGAACCGTACAGCACATAATCCAGCACCTTTCCCGAAATGATCACTGCCAGCAGCGCATACAGAACCGTATCCAGATCATGAAATACAAACCCGGACAGAAATACAATGATGAAATCAGTCACCAGAAACAGAAAACCTGTTTTCAGATGGGGACGTTTCTGACGCAGCACTTTAATAATAATATCCGTCCCGCCAGTGGTCGCTCCCGCTTTAAACACAAATCCGATCCCGACTGCCACCAGCACACTGCCCGCCGCCGCTGCCAGAAGAGGTTCTTTGGTAAGCGGTTCATAATGGCCCAGCGTGTTGGTAAACACCGATGTACATATGATGGCAAAAGCCGTTTTTGCAATAAACCGCAGCCCGAATTTCCACAGCCCCAGTACCATAATCGGTACATTAAGCAGAAAATAAAGCGTACCGGTCGGTATGTCGGTAAGGCGGTTCAGAATCACGGAAATACCGGTAACACCGCCGGGAGCCAGATTGTTCGGATCCAGAAACAGGCTGATGCCCGCTGCATAGACGGCAGAAGCAGCAATGATGATAATAAGCTGTCTTATAGTTTTTTTCAATTTTCATCCCTCCATTGTTATCGTTATCACACGCTTTCTCATTCCATTCATATCATTAATATCCCACAAAACATTTTTTTATATAACAGGATACAGGTGGTAAAAGATCATGTATTCAAACCTGCTTGAGAATACATGACTTTGAGACCCGCAAATTTTCGGGCAGCATGAAGTTCTAAACAGCATTTTTTCAGGGACAATCGTATTTTATTACAAAAAACAATTGCGTTATTGCTGCTCAGGCTGTATACTATTGATAAAATAATTATAATTTCTCCAGCGTTTTTATCATTTTTCACTCTATGCATCTTCCGTACCACTACCCGCTTTCGGAAATACGCATATCTGATAAAACGCGGTGAAGAAAGGCGGTATCATATGGACGAATCCCGAATTATCAAATTTCCCTCCGGCAAACACAGCAATGTTGTTCCCATCAAGGCGATTCCGGGACATTTTGCGACCAATCATTCCCACATCAACTACTACATCGATCTGACTACCATCAAGGCACGTCAGAGTGAAGCTGCCCAGTGTGCGCATGCTCTGGCACAGCAGTACATGCACGACACCATCGTCGATACCATCGTCTGCCTTGACGGTACCGATGTCATCGGTGCTTTTCTGGCACAGGAACTGACTGCCGCAGGCTTCATGTCCAGAAACGCTCACAAAACCATCTATGTCATTCAGCCCGAATACATAACCAGCAGCCAGCTGCTGTTCCGTGAGAATGTGGAACCCATGGTCAGAGATAAAAACATCATCCTGCTGATGGCTTCCGTCACCACCGGCGTCAGTGTACGCAAAGGTACCGAATGTATCGAATATTACGGCGGCATTCTTCAGGGCGTATCCACCATCTTCAGTGCCGTAAAGGAAGTAGATGGCATGCACATCAATACCCTGTTTACACCGGATGATATTACCGGATACGCTTCCTACGAGCGGAAAGACTGCCCCTTCTGCAAAAAAGGAATCCCCGTTGAGGCACTGGTAAACTCTTTCGGATATTCCAAGATCTGATTTTTTCTGTACAGCAGACACATAAACTCCGCAGGCTGTTTCTTCCAACGTATAAATCCGGCCGGAAAAAGCAGTCTGCGGAGTTTTCTGTTTTCCTGTTTTTGTCCGCTGACTCTTTTATTTTCTGCTTTTTGAATTTACTGCTTCAGCTTTTGAAGTTTAATTCTTTACCGCACAAACCGCAAACATGGGAGTTGGATTGTACAATGCATCCTGCTTTGTATATATCCGTCTGCTGATTCCCGTGTCGATGCGGATTTCCTCCATGCCAAGCTCAAGCAGAGTCTGAACATCCCACAGCGGGCGGACATGGCGGCTGATCTCCAGCTCTGCTTTGATGGCATCGCACTCTTCCAGAAGCCGGTTTCCGATTTCCCGGTGAGTATGATCAACCGGCAGCTTACTGAAATCCGCCGTCTTTTCATTGCCGTAATCCGCATCAAAATTCAGAAGAATTCCGCTTTTTTTCAGAACTCTGTTCCACTGTCCGTATGCATGCTCCGCATGGGGCAGCGTCCACGTCAGATTTCTGGAAATGACCACATCAAAGCTTTCATCTGCAAATTCCGGGTTTTCCGCATCCATTACAAAAAAATCCGCCTCTATCTGCTGCTCCTGAGCCAGCCTCTTTGCCTCCTCGATCATGGAAGGCGTCAGATCGATCCCGGTTACATGATGGCCCAACCGTCCAAGCAAAATGGCAAAAAATCCGCTTCCCGTCCCCACATCAAGAATTTTCAATGTTCTGTCCATGGGAATATATTTTTCAATCTCCGCCTGCCACAAAACAGCCATATCGCAGCCCAGTTCCTGCCGCCGCTGCCCGGCAAACGATTCGCTGCGCTCACTCCAGTAAGTCTGTATTCTGTCTTTAATCGGCTCCGATGCCGTCTGTATCCGCTGTTTTACCGCTGTCTCCATATTCCGGTCTTCCTCTCATCTTTTTTGGCAGTTCTTCTTTTACCGCATCAATTTCTGTATCCATACACCTGCCGGCTTCTACTTCACCGCTTTGATCATAAATACGGGAGTTGATGCATAATTCAGCTTTTCAACCGGTGAAAGAACTCTGTCCCATACATTGAGATCCACTTCCACCGTTTCAAATCCGATTTCATCCAGCACCTGACAATCCCAGCCGGGACGGCAGACAGGGCTCAAGGGGATCCTTCTTGCGATACTTTCCATGGCATCAATATCAGTGCAGGTATAATGATCTTCCATGCTGGCCTCTTCCACTTTCCTGCGGTCCTCTTCATACTCTCTGCGCTTTTCCTCATCAAAGAGATGCTGATACCAGTTTGCATCAAAATTAAGCATCATACCGCCCTTTTTCAGAACCCGGTGCCATTCGCTGTATGCCTGAGCCGGCTTTTCCAGATTCCATGTCAGATTTCTGGAAACCACCACGTCAAAGGTCTCATCTGCAAAACGAAGATTCTGCGCATCCATCTGCATGAAATCGATCTCCTGCGCCAGCTGTCCCGCGTTCATCCTTGCCTGTTCCAGCATGCCTGCCGTATAATCCACGGCAGTGAGAGAATACCCTTCTTCCGTCAGAATGATGGAGAAAAATCCGGGACCGGTTCCCACATCGAGAATTTTGATTTCCTTTTTATTCTCTTTGGGAAGGTGTTTTCTGAACTCCTCCAGCCACTGTGATTTCTGCACACCCTGCAGCTCATCCTGATTCACCTTTGAATAGCCGGGCGCCCTGTTTTCCCAGTAATTTTCAATTTCATGCATTAACTCTGTCATAGCTGTTCCTCACTTTATCTTAATTGATCCTGCCGTCATGATTTCAGTAAATTCCGTTCTTAAGTGCTTTACGGCTGCTTTTGAAAACTTTGTAGTTATTTTATCAAATCGGAAATTACCCGGCAAGCCCCCCGGGGGGATAGTAAAAGCAATATTTTTTATCAGAACCTCATCTTTCCGGCCGCATATAATACAGCAGATATTTTTTCCGAGGAGTCTGACCGTGAAACGTAATCTTTCCATTCTGCTCATTCTGTCCATGATTCTTCTGCCGTCTGCAGGAGGCTGCAGTAAAGAGCCTGAATCCGACAGTACGCATGTTGTTCTGAATGAAGTTGCGCATTCCATCTTTTATGCGCCCCAGTATGCCGCCATTGAAAACGGATATTTTGAAGAACAGGGCATTAATCTGGAGCTGGTGACCGGCTACGGTGCCGACAAAACCATGACAGCCCTCATCAGCGGAGATGCCGATATCGGATTTATGGGAAGTGAAGCATCCATCTATGCCTATGCTCAGGGACAGAAAGACTATGCTGTCAACTTTGCCCAGCTGACCCAGCGGGCCGGTAATTTTCTTGTTTCCAGAGAACCCATTGAGAATTTCAGCTGGGATATGCTGAAAGGAAAGTATGTACTGGGAGGAAGGGCAGGCGGCATGCCTGAGATGATATTTGAATATATTCTGAAGAAAAATAATCTGGATCCTGCAAATGATCTTCAGATCGACCAGAATATTGATTTCGGTCTGACTGCTGCTGCTTTTACAGGCAATGATGCTGATTTTACCGTGGAATTTGAACCTTATGCCACGCTTTTGGAGCAGGAAGGGAACGGCTGGGTAGTCGCTTCTCTGGGGGAGGCCTCCGGCTATGTTCCCTACACGGCCTATTGTGCAAGGAAAAGCTATATGGAATCCCATTCCGATATTCTGGAAAAATTCACCGCTGCCATCCAGATGGGGCTCGACTTTGTCAATTCCCATACTGCTGAAGAGATTGCGGATGTGATCGCACCTCAATTTGAAGAAACCGATACAGATACGATTGCCGCCATTGTGGAACGTTATCTTGCCCAGGATACCTGGAAAACAGATACTGTATTTACAGAGGAAAGCTTTGACCTGCTTCAGGATATTCTGCTGGAAGCCGGGGAGCTGGAAGAAAAAGTACCCTATGAGGATCTTGTAACAACCCGGTACAGCAGATGACCCGACACATTTATGCATAAAATATACATTTTATATGCATAAAAATGTCTTCTTTTGGCAAAATCACTTGACAAATCCTATATGAAGTGTAAAATATAGGAAGGAAATGGCAGCGTGGTCATCAAGAGGATTGCGTTGCCTTTTTTCATATCAACTTCAGGCGGCTGCATCTTAAAGCAGCAAAACGTCTGATCATGCGAGAGGAGACAAACTTATGGACATGAACCAAATATCTAAAATCGTTAGTCAGATTGATGATTTTGTGTGGGGTCCCGTCATGCTGGTGCTTCTGGTCGGCACCGGAATCTTTTTGACAATCCGTCTGAAATTTCTTCCCTGGCGGAATCTGGGGTATGCGCTTCACAGCGTACTGAGTAAGGAAGCCCGTACAAAAAACCGCGGTACCGGTGATGTATCACCGTTCTCCGCCCTGATGACGGCTCTGGCTGCTACCATTGGTACCGGCAATATCATTGGTGTAGCAACAGCCATGTTTTCCGGCGGCCCCGGCGCACTGGTCTGGATGTGGATATCCGCCTGCTTCGGCCTGACATCCAAATTCAGCGAATGTATGCTGGCGATCAAATACCGTGAAACAAACGCCATGGGCGAGATGTCCGGCGGGCCCATGTATACTATGAAGAATGCATTCAAAAACAAGACATTCGGCAAAACGCTCGGATTCCTGTTTGCTCTGTTTTCCGTACTGGCATCCTTCGGTATCGGCAATATGACGCAGGCCAATTCCATTGCCAGCTCCGTCAAGGAAACATTCGGTATTCCTCTTTGGATCACTGGTATTGCACTGACTGTTCTGGCTCTGGCCATCATTCTTGGCGGTATCACCAGTATTTCCAGAGTATCTTCCGTTGTTGTACCCTGTATGGCTGTTTTCTATGTTATTGCCGGTATCGTTGTTATCCTTGGCAATATTACCAATCTGCCTCACGGACTGTATCTGATCTTTGGTATGGCATTCAATCCCAAAGCCATCGGCGGCGGTGTTCTCGGTACCATTACCGTTTCCGTCATGAACTCCATCCGCTACGGTGTTGCCCGCGGTGTATTCTCCAATGAAGCAGGTCTTGGCTCCGCTGCCATTACTGCTGCAGCTGCAACAACTGATGATCCGGTTCGTCAGGGTTATATCAACATGACCGGTACTTTCTTCGATACCATTGTTGTATGTACCATTACAGGTCTTGCCATTGCTTCATCCGGTGTTCTGGGTACAGTCAATGCAGCCGGTGAACCGCTGAAGGGCGTTCAGCTGACTATGGCTGCGTTCAGCAGCGTCCTTGGTCCTGTGGGAAGCCTGCTGGTTACGCTGGGCATTATCCTTTTTGCTTTCTCCACCATCCTCGGCTGGGAATATCACGGTGAAAAAGCATTTGAATATCTCTTCCAGAGCCACAAATACAACATCATTTACCGTGTGGTATTCTCACTGGTTGTATTTGTAGGTGCTACGCAGACACTTGATCTGGTATGGAACATCTCCGATATTATGAATGCGCTGATGGCCATTCCCAACCTGATCTGCATGCTGCTGCTCAGCAATGTCATTGCCAAAGAGGTAGACCGTTTCCAGCCCACGGTTGAAAAGGAAAGAGCAGCTTATAAAGCTGCACGCAAAGCAGGCAAATAAATATTTATTAAGATTTACATAGCAGCTTAACCAGAACTGCCCCACCGACAGAAACTTTCATCTGCAAGTTGAAAGTTCCTGTCAGCGGGGCAGCCTTTTTTCGTTCTGTCCATACATCATTTCTGTATTTTTATTCACCCTTCTGCCGGTTTTCTTCTGCTGAAAATTTCCGCCGGGAGAACATTTTTTCTGCCAGAAAATCCGCCATGTCCTGCGGCAGATCACTGGTAAAGCACATCCGTTCTCCTGTCACAGGATGTTCGAAGGAAAGGCTGTACGCATGGAGTGCCTGACGTTTCAATCCCGGCTGCTCCATGCCTCCGTACAATGTATCTCCCACCAGCGGAAATCCCATCCAGGACATGTGTACCCTGATCTGATGGGTCCGTCCCGTGGCAATGGAAACGCTGGCAAGAGAACAGCTTCCGTCCTCCGCCCGCTGCACAATCTCATAGTGCGTCCGGGCGTCTGCACCGCCTTCCTGAACGCTGCAGACCCGCTGTTTCATCGGCACAGAAGGATCCGCTCCGATTGGTTCCTCAATATCTCCTTCTTGTACCGGAGGACTGCCTGAAAGAACCGCATAATATGTTTTTTTCATCCTGCCGTCCTCCCTCTGACGCTCCAGTTCTGTCAGCGCCGGTGCATGTTTGGCATACAGAAGAATGCCTGAAGTTCCCCTGTCAAGACGCCCCGCCAGACGAACTACATAGCCTTCCCCCCGATCTGCAAAATATCCCACCAGCAGATTGGCCATGGAATCACAGTAATGACCGGCAGAAGGATGACAGACAATTCCCGCAGGCTTTTCCACCACCAGAATATCCGCATCCTCATAAATGACATTCAATGGCCCTTTCACGGGAATCAGATGCGAAGAAGCCTGATTTTTATCTTCCAGAAGCACTTCCAGCAGATCGCCGGCCTGCAGCCTGTATCTGACCGTAACCCGGTTTCCATTGACCAGAATGCCGTTCTCTCTGAACTTTGCTTTCTTAATCTGCCCGGTTCCCAGCTTCCATTTATATACCATCATCTGCTTTACGGTATATCCCGCCTCCTCAGAAGTGATACAGCAGCTGTATTTTTTCTCCATATGACTCTACGACTTCCTGTTTTCCTGTATTTTTGGTACAAATCTGTTTAGCGGATATGCCGACATCTCGAAAACACGGCATATTTCCTGCTTCGGAACAGATTCAGTTATTATCCGGTCCGGCTTTCGAAGCAGCTTCCCATGCTTCATACTGCGGATACGTCCTGGTCCGAAAAGCTTCAATCATTTCGCCGGTCAGACTGATATCATGACTTCTCTCCGGTATCCGGTCTCTGGGAATCCACTCTGCCACAGACAGTTCCTGCGTATCCATATGATACTCCTCTGATCCATCCAGCTGACAGAAAAAGCCTGCCAGAATCGTATCAGAAAAGGACCAGGGCTGGCTTTTATAATAGGTAATGTTTTTAACCTTCAGCCCCACTTCTTCCAGAACCTCCCGCTTCACCGTTTCCTCAAAGCTTTCTCCGATTTCCGTAAAACCGGCCACCAGTGCATAATTTTTATATGCTCTGCCTGCATATTTGGTCATCATAAGCCGGTCTTTATTTGTCACTGCAATAATTACCGCAGGACAGATTTTGGGATATTCGGTCAGACCACATTCCGGGCATATCATCGCCCGTTCTGCTGTACTCTTCTCCATTTTTGATCCGCACCTGCCGCAGAACCTCCGATTGCTGTACCAGCCGTTCAGCTGCACTGCTGTAATGCCGCCAAATGCTTTCCACATAGGACGCATCTGCCTGAATTCCTGTATCAGCACTTCTCTGACTCCTTTTATCTTTCTCAGGTCTTCCATGATCAGCCCATGTTCTTCTGCCTGCGGATCAGCCAGAAAATAGGAAACATCATCTATCTGAAACAGAAAAACAATTCCTGATTCCTTTTCGCGTACAGAATCCGGGAGCATATCAAAACGGACATACTCCGGTCCGCACTTCCCTTCCACCATATAAATCGTTCCATTCTCCACACCCACAAGACAGTCAGAATCCTGAGGCTTCTTCAGATGATATTCATTATGATAAATATGCGGTCCAATATCCTGAATCATATCTCATTCCCCTTTTTACAAAAATTATAATCAGTATAACACAACCATCCGGTTCCTTCAATTCCATCCCGTGTAACTGTCTCTGCATTTTAATATTAAAATACACCATACACATTGTATAATGTTTTTTCTGAATTTACGTCATTTTCATGGATTTACATTTTATTGACCCGGCAATAAAATAAATATATCGATAATGTAATTATGCAGAACCGCTCTGCCGATATACACGTTACTGTTCAGGACCGGCTCTGCATGAAACAAATATAACGTACCGATACGATACAGGAAAGAGAGGAAATATCATGCTTACTGCCAGAGAGAATATGGATGCCGTCATCAAAGGCGGCAATCCCGAAAGATTTGCAAACAACTATGAAGCCATTCAGTTACTGCTCCATCCTTTTATGCTGCACAACCCTTCCCCCCAGCCCGGACAGCTGGAGGTAGTTGATGCATGGGGCGTTACCAACAGCTGGCCGGAAAATGTTCCCGGCATGTTCCCGGTTCATACTCCCGACAAAGTTGTGATCAAGGATTTTGAAACCTGGAAAGACACCCTGAAAGCTCCTTCATTGAAATTCACTGATGAAGAATGGGCTATGTGCAAAGCACAGTACGACGCGGTTGACAGCACACAGTCCTATAAATCTGCCTTTGTAGCGCCCGGTATCTTTGAAAGAATGCATCACTGCGCAGGTATTGACAATACTTTAATTGCTTTCTATGATTACGAAGATGAAGTACATGACCTGATCAAATACATCACCGAATGGGAACTGGAACTGGCTGAAGGCATCTGTTCCAATCTCAAACCTGATGCAATCTTCCACCACGATGACTGGGGCAGCATGAACAGCACTTTCATCAGCCCTTCCATGTTTGAAGAATTCTTTGTAGACGCTTACAAAGAAGTTTATAAATATTACCATGAACATGGCTGCAAATATGTATTCCATCACTCCGACAGCTACGGTGCTACTCTGGTACCCGCTATGATCGATATGGGTATCGACGTATGGCAGGGCTGCATGTCTTCCAACGATCTGCCGACTCTCGTTAAAAAGTACGGCGATAAGATCACATTCATGGGTGGTTTCGATGGCGCTATGATCGACTGTCCCGACGCAACTCCTGAATCCGTTAAAAAATGCGTATACGAGATGCTCGATGCCGTAGGTACACCGAAGGGATTCATTCCCTGCATCGCTCAGGGCGGTCCCGGTTCCGTATTCCCCAATGTATATCAGTGGCTGGTTGACGCCATCGATGAATACAGTATTGAAAAGATGAATGTTAAGAAAGAAGATATCACACGTCTTCCTCTGCAGATCATGTTTTAATCCGGACCATAGATCAGCCGGTAGGATAATGCAATATAGAGGCGGTTATCAAGATCATCAAGATCAAGATCCACAAGTTCTCTGATACGATCCATCCGGTTGATAAATGAACTTCTGTGAATATACAATGCCCTGGCTGCAGCCACGGCATTGTATTTTTCTTTTACATAAGTATATAATGTCCATGAAAATGAAGTCTCATGAATGGTATCGTATTCCTGAAGCTTCAAAACAGCAGGATGACAGATCTGATCGATCCTAAAATCAGCCATCCCCTTTTTCATCAGAAACTCCAGTGCATACTCATCAAACAACTGATATATTTTTTCTTTTATTTTATCCGGACGGCTCATGGCCGATTCCAGTACAAACTGTGCCTGATTCACAGCGGCTGTAATATTTTCCAGATGGGAAATATCCGAAAACATCCGACTGACAAACACATAGACAGCAAACTGATCTGCAATTCTTTCCATTGCAGCCTGAAGCCCTGCAGGATTTCCTGCTTTTCTCCGGTACAGGGATTCATTGTACAGCATGATGATTTTCCCTTCCATGATTACACAAAAGCTTCCCGGAATCAGATCTTCCAGCTGACTGCAGATGTAAGATGCACTGTAAATGGCATCATTTTCTGTTCCTGAAACCATCAGTGCAATGTACCAGTGATCATCCAGACGGCTTTGATTTTCCAGCATCGTCTGATAAAAAGCTTCCCTGTCCACAGGTTTTCCGGCATAAATATCCTCCAGAAAGCAATGGAGCTTCTGTCTGTTATAAACTGCATTTTCAAAACTGCTGTTCTGCCGGTAAAGAGATTCCAGATAAACACCTGCATAGTCAAAGACTGCTTCAGCATACTCCACATCCGTATATTCGTCCACAAGCAGAGACAGGCGTCCCACAAACCGCTCTTCATAAAAAATATTTTTATAAACAACCGTTTCTGCATGTGTATATACAAAAGCTTCCTTATATTTTTCCAGATCCCTGTACTCTGCCTGATTCAGCAGATCACCCGCCAGATGCAGAGGAAGATAATTATGGGAATCAACCATATCAATCAGCTTCTGAGATGACACCGTATATGCAATATAGCGAAAATCAGGGGCCATCAGGGCGACCGATGTATCCATAAAATCACTGATCACTTCAATCATACTCTGAAAATCCAGCCGTTTATTCAGGATTTCATTCATCTTTGCTTCCCATTCATTGAAAGCATCTTTAATATAAATAAGAAGATTAAATGCCATGGATTCCGAAAGCAGATCATCCAGAACAATCATATCATTGCCGGAATGAGATGGAATCTCCGCCGGCGGACTGATGCAGATCAGAATTGCATTCTTTACGCGGCTGACACATTTCTCCAGATCATCAGGCTGCACCAGTACAATATGCTCTTCCATCTCAAAAAACACATTATAAAAAACCGGTGTTTTAACAAAAATATTCCGTGTAACATCCGCATATTGAATATTGAAATATTTCTGCAGGTGATGCAGCAGCATAATACCATTGATCTTCATACAGTCCTCCTTTCCCCTGATATCATATCATTCCATCAGGGAATCAGC
The DNA here is from genome assembly GCA_028724245.1 of Lachnospiraceae bacterium. Taxonomy (GTDB): domain Bacteria; phylum Bacillota; class Clostridia; order Lachnospirales; family Lachnospiraceae; genus TWA4. Next base: position 7,361 of record JAQYDI010000006.1, on the reverse strand, counting down.
TTCAGCACTTTCATCGCCTTCCAGATACCGTCATTCTCCACCGTATCGGTTACGTAGCTGGTATAAGGATCCAGTACCGGATCATGTTCCTTCATGGCAACGGCATTGGGACAGTATTCAAACATGGACAGGTCATTGCTGCTGTCACCAAAAACATAAGTATCCTCCAGATCGATATGAAACATCTCCTGGATCTTCCGGATTGCTCCGGCTTTGGTAAATCCTTTGGGAACCAGTTCATAGAAATTCTTATCCCGCACGATAATATCCATCTTATCACGTACCAGATCAAAAACAATCTCTTCACGGCTCATTTCATCTGTCCAGATCACCAGTTTATCAAAAAAAGTATCTTCCGGAACCCAGTCGAAATGCAGAATCATCTCTCCGTCTTCTTTCAGCGCTCCGCCGTTTTTCAGATAGGCAAACCCCGGCCGGTCCGGTACCGCAAAGTAGAATTCTTCACCCTCCAGTATGGCACCTACATCTGCTTTTTTCACAGCTGCTGCAATCTCCCTGCAGAAATCTGAAGTTAATCCATCGTGACTTACACTCTCTCCGTGATATACGATCTCCGTCCCGCAGCCGCAGAGAATACCGTCAAATCCCACACTGGAAACCTTTGACGGCACACAGGCTCTGGTCCTCCCTGTATTGATAAAAGTCAGATGACCGGCTTCCCGTGCCTCACGGATAGCCCGTACCGCGCTCTCCGGCACTTTACCATTCTTTTCACTTAAAATTGTACCATCAATATCAAAAAACAATGCTTTTCTTTTCTCTGCCATGTTATTCTCCCTGTTATTTTCATCCATCAGATTTATGCAGATTGTTCATATCCTGCATGTGATATCTGCCATAGGTGAGTTTATCATCATTGCCGAAACATGTCAATAATCGTCATCTGCGCAATAATAAAAAGAGGCATACCCAGGGATACACCTCTTTCATATAAAAATACCTGCTTCCTGCTGCAGCCAGTCAGGAGCAGGCCTGCGTCCTTCATACAAAACCTTTCATACAGCCTTTCTGTTTTACAGGTAAAGAAATCTGAATTACTCCTCCAGAACTGCTTCGTATTCATCCGCTGACAGCAATTCATCCAGTTCGGAATCATCGGATAATTTGACCTTAACGATCCAGTTCTCGTATGCATCTTCGTTGATCAGTTCAGGTGAATCATCCAGTTCTTCATTGGATTCAATAATCGTTCCGCTTACAGGCGCTGCAGCTTCCAGTGTTGTCCTTGAAGATTCCAGCTCTGTGAAAACATCTCCCGCAGAAATATCTTCATCCGCTTCAGGAAGCGTTACAAACAGAATATCACCCAGTTGTTCCTGAGCATAATCCGTAACGCCTATAACTGCTACATCACCTTCCACCTGAACCCACACATGATCCCTGGTATACTTTAATTCATCAGGAATATTACTCATAATATCAGTCTCCTTTAATGATAAAATATCGACCGGTCTGCGCAAACCGAAAACGTGCTGAAACGTTTTTAACTAAATAAAGATTAGCATTAATCTGCTCTGTGGTCAAGTGTAAAATATTAAAGAAGACATAACCTTATATACCTTTTTTAATAATAATGGATCTGCCTGGCTCTGAACAATAACAAAATGACACAGTACATGAATAAATCTATTACATGTACTGTGCCATATGATTACGTTCCGACTACACAGCCGGATGCACACAAATAGAAATCAGATTAGATACCTGCCTGCTCCAGCAGAGCGGGGATCTTGTCTTCCCAACCAAGTGTCATGATATGAACACCCTGGCAGTAAGGTTTACATTCACGAATGATACGTGCAGCGATTTCGATACCGGTAATACCAGCTTTTGTCTTTTCCTTGTCAGCCTTCAGTTCATCGAAGATAGATTCAGGAATAGATACACCAGCTACATTGCCGTTCATGAAACGGCACATACCAACAGACTTGGGAATGATGATACCCAGCTGAACGGGCTTACCAAACTGTTTTGCTTTTTCCATGAACTTGATAAACTGCTCTGAATCGAATACAGCCTGAGTCTGGAAGAATTCTGCGCCTGCAGCGATCTTACGTTCCATCTTTACAAGCTGTGCATCTACGGAGTCGCTGCAGGGAGATACTACAGCACCCTTTGCGAAAGAGGGAGCTTCCCCTACCAGATCAAGACCTGCAAGATCCTTGCCCTGTTCCAGCTGGCACATTGTGTACAGAAGGGAAGCGGAGTCAAGGTCGAATACAGGCTTAGCCTGAGGATGATCACCGATAAATGTATGGTCACCGGTCAGTGCCAGTACGTTGTCAATACCGAACATTGCAGCACTGAGCAGGTCTGACTGCAGTGCAAGTCTGTTTCTGTCACGGCAGGTCATCTGGAAGATAGGATTAAAGCCTTCATCTTTCAGAGCTTTACAAACTGCAAGAGAACCAAGACGCATTACAGATGACTGATTATCAGTTACGTTGATTGCATGAACATTCGTAAGATATTTTTTAGCATCTTCAATCAGTTCGTCAGCATGACATCCCTTGGGCGGGCCAACTTCTGCGGAGATAACAAATTCTCCCTGTTTAAACAATTCTGTAATTTTCATTTTTCACTGCTCCTAACATATTTCAGTTCTATGATTATTTATTCTGACTGTTTACATGCACCTGTTGCTTTAACTGTTGAGAAGTCATGCAGCTTGGTAGGACACTTCTTAAGAACGTCTAAACGACCCTGAGCCTCAAGGCGTCTGTAAATTCTTTCCCAACCACATTCCATATTAGAATCAACTTCGCATTTGCCTTCTTTTGTACCGCCGCAGGGTCCGTTAACAAGACTCTTGGAACAAGCAGTAATCGGGCAGATACCACCGGTTATATTCAGGAAACATTCACCGCACTGATCACAATCTACTTCCAGTGCAGTTACACCCTGATAACCGGGGAGTTCGATTGTATCGCATGCAGCGCATACTTTCTTATCTTCAAAAATTTCAGCAACAGTCTGTACACCCACACCACAGGAGAGAATCAGAATCGTGTCTGCCTCCTCGATCTGGGGAATATATGCTTTCAAACGAAGTTTTAAATTCTCAGGATTACAGATGTAATCTGTTGTCATAATACCAGTTACTTTTCCTGCATCACAAAGTTCCTTTTCCAGTTCATTTGCTTCTGCTTCAGGAAAACCTACTTCCTTGCATCCGTGGCAGTTGATAATGAAAGCTTTGCCGTCTACCAGCGATGCAATGGCTTCTCTGGATTTTAAGGTTGTCATTAACATTTTTTCTTCATCTCCATAACCATTGTCTTGCCGACACCAATCTTAGTTACCAACGGGATCTTGGATGAACAGATGTATTCGCAGCAGCGGCACTGGAAACAATCCATGATATTGGCATCCAGAAGAGCCTGTGCATTACCTTCATCCACGTATTTTGCAAAGTTAAGAGGAGCAAGCTCCATAGGACAGACATCTACACAACGGCCACACTTGATACATGCAACTTCCTGTGTATGATCGGTAGGAACAGCGATCACACCGTTCGTACCTTTGATAACGGGAACTTCTGTATTGGTCAGAACTGCACCCATCATAGGACCGCCCATCTTAATAGTTACATCTTCACCTGTGGTGCCGCCGCAGTAATCGATCAGATCCTGTACGTTTGTACCGATCTTAACGATATAATTTGCTTTGCGTAACATGCGCTCACCGGTAATGGTAACAATACGTTCTACCAGAGGCATACCCTTCTGGATTGCATCAGAAATAGCGATTGCTGTACTGATGTTGCTGACTACGCAGCCTACATCTGCAGGAAGCTTGCCGCTGGGAACCTGACGATTAACAGCACGTTTGATGATCATCTTTTCAGCGCCCTGAGGGTACTGGGTAGCTGCTTCACAAACTTCGATGTTTTCGATGCCTTCAATCTTGGCTTTCATCGCTTCGATTGCATCAGGTTTATTGTTTTCAATCACGATGATACCCTTAGGAGCATCAACTGCCTTCATAATAGCCTTCAGACCAAACAGAATTTCATCTGTGAACTCAAGAAGTGCTCTGTGATCCGCTGTAAGCAGAGGTTCACATTCACTGCCGTTAATGAGAACATAATCAATAGGCTTGCCGGGCATAAGTTTTACGTATGTAGGGAATCCTGCACCACCCATACCGGTGATACCTTTTTCCTTAACGATTTCAACGATTTCTTCTTTTGTCAGTTCATCCAGACTCTTTCCAGCCGGCTGTACAGATTCATGTAATTCATTCTTTCCGTCGCTCTTGATAACGATGGAAACAACTTCTTTGCCATTGGAATGTAAACGGGGTTCAACTGCTGTTACAGTACCGCTTACGCTGGAGTGTACATTGGCACTGATGAATGCAGAAGCTTCTGCAATCTTCTGACCGACTTTTACATAATCACCTACAGCAACAATGGGAGTTGCAGGAGCACCCACGTGCATGGATGTAGGGATAACAACTTCTTCCGGTTCAGGGAATCTCTGCAGAGCAACATGCTCTGTAAATTCCTTACGTTCGCAGGGATGAACACCGCCGTAGAAACCTTCCAGACGATTTTCACGAACAGCCTTTACATATTCTGTGATAACCTTGTGGTTGATCTTGGAATAGTCACGCAGCTGAACAGGCTGATCGATGAATTCCTGCTGACGACCCTGTTTTTCGAGACGCTGGTAAATATTCTCCCATGCGCAGTCTTTCTTGGGATCAATTTCACACTTGCCATTCTTGGCACCACCACACTGACCATTCAGCAGGCTCTTTGTACAATCAACGATAGGACAAATACCTCCGGTCAGGTTCAGATAACACTGAGCACATGCACCGCATGTCTTGTTGGTTAATGCCATACCATGATGGCCAATGTAATTCAGGGAGTTTGTAGCTGCAATAATCGGAATATCCTTCTGGGCAGCAACTGTCTGAATACCAAGACCGCATGCGATCGTTACAATGTATTCAGTTCCTTCAGGAATTACATCTGCCAGTTTCTTTTCAGTCAGAACTGAATTACACAGGAAATCAACCTGAACGGAACCGGTAATTTTCTTTCCCTGTTCCGTTGCCAGCTGAATAAACTCTGCTGCTTCCGGTTCTTCAGTTGTTTCAATTTCCTTGAAACACTTATTACAGGAAACAACAAACAGATTATCTTTATCAGCTAACAGTGCATCCAGTTCAGCTTTGTCTTTTAAAACAAACTTGGGATAATTCACATTTGTCTCCTTTCTGTGAATTTTATTTCTGCCGGGAGATACCGGAACAGAATCTGTCCCGGTTCCCCCTGAAGCTTATATCCACCGGATCTGCACTGATCCGGTAAATAACACAATTAGTTAATACCGTTCTGCAGTTTGCAGGCTTTGATCAGGTTCTTAGCCAGCAGTGCGGATGTGATAGCGCCAACGCCGGGAACAGGTGTCTTCCAGCTTGCAACTTCTTCAACATCAGGTGCGCAGCAGCCTAAGGTAATGATCTTCTGACGTCCGGTCTTTTCATTCATGATCGGGTTGCCGTCAGCGTCAAAAGCTTTTTCTCTAACTACAGCAGCATCGATAACTACAGCGCCTTCTTTAATCATATCTGCAGTTACAGAATTCTTGAAAGGTGTAGCAGCGATAACTACGTCAGCTCTTCTTGTATATTCGTTCTTGATTTCGGGATGTGTCAGATGATGAACGATTGATACAGTTGCAAAACGGTTTGTCAGCATCATGGATACAGGTTTGCCGATAACGTTGGAGTTGTTGATGATACATACGTCAAGACCGCATGCAACATCGTCTTCCTGTCCGGGTTTTGCCAGCGGCAGGGGCTCAAATTTAGCTCTTGCAACTTCTTTGATTTCTTCTGCATAGTAGTCGATAACTTCTACAATAGCACTTGCTGTACAGGGGTACAGACCTGTGGGATCATTGATAACCAGTTTACCCATGTTAGCTGCTGTACAAGCGTCAACGTCTTTTAAGGGGCTGATATTTTCGCCGATTGCAACGTTTTCGTCAATGTTGTCCAGAGGACGGAATGCAAGGATACCATGAATAGCGGGATCTGCATTAACAGCTTTGAATTTTTCAATGTATTCTTCCTGAGATACGTCAGCAGGCAGTTCGAAAACCTGAACTTCGATACCAGCTTCGTTCATGGTCTTTGTAGCACCTTTTTCATAGGAAAGGTCGGGACCTTTAGCACCAACACGGAAGATACCCAGCTTGGGAGTAATACCCTTTGCTTTTAATTCATCAGCTGCTGCCTTACATTCGTCTTTGATTGACTGTGCAACTAATTTGCAATCTAATACTTTAGCGCTCATTTTGAGACTCCTCCTTAAATATAAATATGTATATGATTTTAAAATCAGATCCGATCTAGCCTAATTTAGCCAGAACCTTTTCATACACTTCATCACAGATTCTGCAGCCTTCATCCATAAGAGGAACGAGTTCTGCTCTCAAATCTGCTACATACTTTTCATCTGTAATGCTGTTCAGATTGACAACCACATTCAGCCATCCGCTCTGCATAGCGCCCTTCAGCAGGAGAACGCCGCATCCAACGTCTGAAATAGCGAGCATGGAGCCCTTGTCTACCAGTTCTTCCTGAAGCTTGATTGCGTCATAGCAGACTTTCATGATATCAACAGGACCCTGAATTGCAACCTTCAGACATTTCTGAAGAGTTTCTTCTTTAATCTTCTTCTCTTCTTCCGTGTTTTTGGGAAGTCCATATGCTTTGGACAGAGGGAAGAAATTCTGCGCGTCTTCATCAATCAGTTCCAGAAGTCTGTTCTTCAGAGCTTCTGCTTCTTTCATGATACGCTGAATATCTTCTTCGTACTGCGCATATTTTTTCTTACCTGTAGTCAGGTTGCACACCATGCCGCCCAGAGCGGTACCAAGTGCGCCGGCCAGAGCAGCGACACCGCCGCCGCCGGGTACGGGAGCTTTTGAAAATGTTTCATCTACAAATCCAACACAGCTGGCCTGTACTAATTTCATAATACTGTACCTCCGGTCTGAAATCCACAGGGGATTTCCGATTCATGGCAGCCTTCTTTACAGAAGACCGCCAAGTTATCTGGAATTATATCACAGAAAATGATAATCTTCTATACTTTTCTGTGAATTTGTTAAAAATTTATTTTTCAAAATGAGGAAAGCGGATATTGTCGCTCTCTTTCTGCATATTGTCGCTCTTTTTTAGAACAGACCGGTAATCTTACCTGTGGAATCAACGTCGATACGTTCTGCTGCAGGAACCTTGGGCAGACCGGGCATCTTCATGATTGCGCCGGTGATTGCTACCATAAAGCCTGCACCTGCACTCATGGTTACCTGACG
>JAQYDI010000005.1 GCA_028724245.1 Lachnospiraceae bacterium | reverse complement strand
AAAAAATCATTGACAACCAAACCCGGCTGTGCTATTATATCACAGTCGGGTTCGCGCCTGACAGGTACAGGGGTGTAGTTCATCGGTAGAATGGCGGTCTCCAAAACCTCAGAGAAAGGTTCGACTCCTTTCACCCCTGCTCGACAGGAACCGGTTGTATGGCTGGTTCCTATTTTTTTGCGTTGTGGGAAATTTGCTTCCTGTGAGGATTCGTGATAAAATATGGTAACTGTTTTGAAGGAATCAGAGAGCAGGAAGGGAGGCAGCAGTTATGGGGTTTTATCTGAACAGCAGGGCAGCGTATACGCTTTATGAAAGTGAAACCAGACAGCCGTATTTTGTAGATAAAACGAAGATGCTGAAGGAATTATTTCCATATGTGGCAGCAGGGAATAAACATATTTGCCTGACAAGACCGAGAAGATTCGGAAAAACAATGGCGGCCAATATGATTGCTTCGTTTTTTTCCAGGGCATGTGATGCAAAAGCGCTTTTTGACCGGCTGTCAATCGCCGGAGAAGCGGAATATGACCGGTACAGAAATCAGTATCATGTTGCTCACATTTCTTTTAATGACATGCCGCGAAACTGTAAATCCTATTTGCAGTATATTGACAGAATCGAGACTCGCCTGATTAAAGATATTCAGAGAGAATTTCCTGATGTGGCTGTTGATGATGAGGATGCTGCCTGGGATGCTTTTATGACGCTGTATATGGAATATCCTGATATCCGTTTTATATTTGTACTGGATGAGTGGGATTTTATTTTTCATCAGGATTTTGTGACGGAAACAGATAAAAAATCGTATCTTGGTTTTTTACGAGGATTATTAAAAGACAGGCCCTATGTTCAGTTTGCTTATATGACCGGTATTTTGCCTGTATCCAAATATTCCAGCGGCTCGGAGTTGAATATGTTTGCGGAATATACGATGGCAAAAAGCAGGATGTTCAGCGGGTATTTTGGATTTTCAGACAGCGAAGTAGATATGCTTTATGCCAGATACTGCAGGAATCAGAAAGAATCGCGCTGTGTTGACAGAGAAGAACTCAGAAGATGGTATGATGGTTACGTAACGCCGTCAGGAGTCAGAATCTATAACCCGCGCTCTGTGGTACTGGCACTTGGCAATAATTGTCTGGATAACTACTGGACCAGTTCCGGTCCATATGATGAGATATTCTATTATATAAAGAATAATGTGGATTCTGTCAGGGATGATCTTGCATTGATGGTTTCCGGAACTTTTGTTCCGCTCAAGCTTCAGATGTATGCTGCCACTTCACAGAGGCTGAAGACAAAGGAAGAAATTCTTTCGGCAATGGTAGTGTATGGATTTCTGAGTTACCAAAATGGGTCAGTTTCCATTCCGAACAAAGAATTGATGGATCAGTTTTCTGATATGATGATGCGGGAGGCATCTCTTGGTTATGTATATCAGCTGGCCAAAGAATCTGAAAGGATGCTGAAAGCAACACTTGCCGGTGATACGGACACAATGGAGCAGATTCTGGAATTGGTTCATGATACGGAAACGCCGATTCTTGCGTATAATCATGAAACAGAGTTGAGTGCAGTTGTAAATCTGGCCTATCTGTCTGCGCGTGATGTCTATCGTGTGGAGAGGGAAGAAAAAGCAGGGAAAGGGTTTGTGGATTTTATATTTTATCCCGAACTTCCCATGGCATCTGATGGTATTATTCTGGAATTAAAAGTGGGGCATTCTCCGGAGGAGGCAATTGCGCAGATTAAAGATAAAAACTATGCAGTAAGATTCACGAAGAAAACAGGTGCGCAAAGCAGAATACCTGAGCGGATCCTTCTGGTTGGCATTGGCTATGACAGGAATACCAAAAAACACAGATGCAGGGTGGAAACTCTGACATCAGGATGATAATTTCGTCTGATTTTCACATTGAATTTCCGGCTTCTTCATCATATAATGAAATTACAGTTTCCGGTTATCCGGAGAAGGTAACGTTTATAGGATGGAGGTAAAAAGCATGAAGAAGATTATTAACGGTGTTGATCAGGTTGAAAATGAGATGATTCAGGGCATGGTTAAGGCGTATCCGCAGTATCTGAAAAAGCTGGACTGCGGCAATGTTGTGGTACGTGCTGAGAAAAAAGAAGGCAAAGTTGCGCTGATCAGCGGCGGCGGCCGCGGACATGATCCGGCTCAGGGGGGATATGTGGGCGAAGGTATGCTGGATGCGGCTGTTGCAGGTGCCGTATTTACATCACCGACTCCCGATCAGATTCTTGAGGGCATCAAAGCAGTGGCTACCGATCAGGGGGTGCTGATGGTGATCAAGAATTACACCGGTGATGTCATGAATTTCGAGATGGCCGGTGAGATGGCTGAGATGGAGGGGATTTCAGTTAAGCAGGTCGTTGTCAATGATGATGTAGCTGTAAAAGACAGCCTTTACACGGTAGGACGCCGCGGTGTGGCAGGTACCGTGTTTGTACATAAGATTGCCGGTGCCAAAGCGGAAGCGGGCGCATCTCTCGATGAGGTGCAGGCTGTTGCCCAGAAGGTTATTGATAATGTGCGTACCATGGGTATGGCTATCAAACCCTGTACCGTTCCTGCATCAGGTCAGCCGGGATTTGAACTGACGGATGAAGAGATGGAAGTGGGCATCGGTATCCACGGTGAGCCCGGAACACACAGAGAACCGCTGAAGAAGGCCGATGAGATCGTGGATATGCTGCTGGAGAAGATTCTGGCTGATATTGATTATACAGGACGGGAAGTAGCTGTTATGGTCAACGGATCAGGCGCAACACCTCTGATGGAATTATTTATCATCAATAATCATGTGGCAGATGTGCTGGCAGAAAAAGGCATTAAGGTTTACAAAACGCTGGTGGGCAATTATATGACCTCCATCGAGATGGCGGGATTTTCCATTTCCCTGCTCCGTCTTGACGATGAGGTGAAGGAACTGCTGGATGCAAAGGCAGATACACCGGCATTTAAGGCGTAAGCGCGCGGATAACAGTACAGACAGGAAGGCGCAGATCGTGAGATCTGGCAGGTACGGAATATCAGATTCAGATACAGAATCAGGCAGGAGACACGGACATGATCAGCAATACGGAAGTAATTGATATTTTGAATAAAATCGGTGATAAGATCATCGAGGAAAAGGATTTTCTGACAGAGCTTGACCGTCCCATCGGCGATAATGATCACGGTATCAATATGGCCAAGGGATTTACGGAAGTGAAGAAAAAGCTGGAGGGCATGGCGGATGCCGATCTGGGAACGATTTTCAAGAATACGGGCATGACGCTGGTTTCCACAGTGGGAGGTTCTTCAGGCCCTCTTTATGGAACTGCATTTATGAAGATGGGTATGACTCTGGGTGCGAAAAAGGAGATGAGTCTGGAAGATTTTCTGACCGCTCTGCAGGCTGGTGTGGAAGGTGTAGGCCAGAGAGGCCGTTCCACCACAGAGGAGAAGACCATGCTGGATGCCATGGTTCCCGCTCTGAATGCCATGAAGGAAGCGGCTGCAGCCGGTCAGGAGGCGAAAAGTGTGCTGGCGGCAGGCGTGCAGGCTGCCCGGGCAGGTGTGGAACATACAAAAGATCTGATTGCAACCAAAGGACGGGCCAGCTATGTGGGTGAACGGGGAATCGGTCATCAGGATCCCGGTGCCACATCATTTACCTTTATGCTGGAGACAGCGGCGGATAATCTGTCTGCAGCACAGTAGGAGGCGCGGGTCTATGGTTGGAATCGTAATCGTATCCCACAGCAAAAATCTGGCTGAAAGCATTGCAGAGTTTACGACGCTTATGGCTGACGGAGCCTGTGTGGCAGCAGCCGGCGGTACCGATGACGGCGGTTTCGGAACCAGTTTTCAGAAGATATATGATGCTATTGATTCGGTTTATTCCGAGGATGGTGTGATTCTTCTTATGGATATGGGAAGCGCGGTCATGACGGCGGAGATGGTTCTGGAAATGTACGGCTCCGATAAAGTCGTAATGGCGGATTGTCCCGTAGTGGAGGGCGCCGTGGTGGCTACCATCAATGCGCAGGCAGGTATGAGCCGGGAAGAAATTCTGGAAGCACTGAAGGATGTAGGAAAAACCCCGAAATTCTGATAACTCTGGTGGATATAAAAGCAGTATGACAGTGAACCGCAGCATATGCAGGGCAGGACTCCGGCGTATGGACTGCGGTTTGCTTTGTTATGTCTGTCTTAGTTCATTGATTTTTAATTAGACCTGACAGAAGAGTTGGTGTATACTATAGCTGATACTGATGAAACAGAGGAATAAGAACCCAATAATGGAAATCAGGGAGGAAGATCAGGAATATGGAACAATGTGTAGAATTTCTTGAAGGATTCCTGAAGGAACTGGGCAGATACTGTGATGCTTCTGCCCAGACGGACAACTGGTATGACAGCATGAAGAAAAAGCTGAGCAAAGATCAGGAGATGAAACGTGTCCGCAATGAAGACAATTACCGGCAGCAGCAGGCTTCCTTTAAGGCGATGCAGGAAAAGACTGCAAGAGAGCGCAGCGAAACACAGGAGAAGATCCGCGGTAAGATATTTCAGAAAAAGGAACTGATGCGCAAAAGTATAGAAGAAAACTGTAAGATACGTGACCGGATCCTCAGCCGTAAGAACGAGATCGTCAGACCTGAATTTTTCCAGTACGCCTATCGATACCGTGAATACGGGGATTTTTTTCCGCAGGTGACCCGACTGGAAGACTATAAAGAATTGAATCTGGATGAGATGATAGAGAAGATCAATGACGATAAAACAGGATTGTGGCTGAACCGTCTGAAAGCGCTTTTTAAAAGTGAAGACATGATGGTGGAGTACGCATCTTTTGCCAATCTTATCGGCAAAGCCCGTTACCTGTGCGAGGTGGACAATGATGCACTGAGAGAGAAGGGGCATGCGGAGATTCTTCAGCTGGAGAAGCAGCTGGATGAGGCTGAGGAGCGTTTTGTTGCCGGTGCCTCTGATGCCATGAGGCGGCAGCAGAAGATTCAGCTGGAGAATGAAGAGTATCAGAAGATGTTTGATCAGGCCTGTGAGGCGGAGACACGTCATCTGAGAGAAGATTATCAGAATCGTCAGCTCAGGAATTATGAGGATCTGCGGAATCTGCTGCGGGAGAAGTATTCTCCGGATGAGATGCTGCGGGTTTACCGGAAGTTTGAAGATGCCGAAAAAGCGCAGACCAGATTTATCTGCGCAGATGGTGTGCCGCTGCCGGCGAAGCTGGGGCGCTTGTGGTTTGAGGGGACGGAAACCCTGAAGAATACCTATGTGAAGCAGCTTCTGGAAAAGGATTATGCGTTTATGATCCATGACGGAAGATTGTCCATTCCGGGGATCGCATAGGTCAGAGAGGTGCAGATAGAATGATTATACTTGAAGGACAGAAAGATATGTACATGCCGGTCCGCCAGTTGTCGGAAGGAACCGGGGAGGCCAGGATCTATCTCTGTGAGAATCAGCGCGGAGAGCGTTTTGCTGCGCGGATCTATTCCAATATGGAAGGAATCGGAAATTCTGTGCGCAGATTTCTGTATCAGGGGAAGTATCCGTACCTGATGCAGCTTCTGGATCATGGAGTATCCGAGATTCAGGGGAGAAAGTGTGCTTTTGAAATTTTTGAATATATGGATCTGGGAACGCTGGCTTCCAGAGTCCCTCTGGATGAGTACTATGTAGAAGAAACAGTAGTTCCCTGTATGAATGAGGCGCTTCACAGTATGCATGAAGCGGGATTTCTGCATCGTGATGTAAAGCCTGACAATATGTATGCAGCAGTGAATGAAGACGGGACTCCCTGTGCAAAGCTGGGAGATTTCGGCATCAGTGTTCCGTTGGGAAAGGACGGCAATTACTGTGATGCAGCGCTGGCTTTCACACCGGGATACGTTCCGGCGGAGGTACTGGGAACGGGCATGTATTCTCCGGCATCAGATTATTATGGTCTGGCGGTCAGTCTCTGTTTTCTGCTGACCGGCAGGCAGATCTACGAAGGGCTGCAGCCGGATGAAATTATGATTCGTACCAGAAGAGGAGAATTGATGCATTATGAAGGCATCAGCAAACGCATGGCTTCCCTTCTGGAGGGGCTGACCGTGCAGGATCCCAGATACCGTTGGGGTTATCAGGAGGTAAAAGCGTGGCTTGCCGGTGCCAATGTACCTGTTTTCCGCTATTCACAGGAGGAGCAGCTTCTGGATCCGCCTTACCAGCTGACAGCGCAGATCAGCTGCAGCAGTCTGCGGGAACTGGCTCAGGCGCTCTGCCGGTATCCGGAGGAAGGGAAAAAGCATCTGTACGACGGTCTGCTGTCGGACAGTCTCAGAAAGCAGTATCAGCATCTTTCTCAGGCGCTGGCTGATCTGACGGTCAATCGCTTTCCCCATGCGCACAATGCGGGGCTTTCGGCAGCTGTCCACCTGATCGATCCGTCAGCGGAAGGATTTTTCTGGGATGGAGAAACGTATGAAGGTATTTTTCCGCTGCTTGAAAAATTACGTGGAGAAATTGCAGAAGAGAATCTGTCTGCGTCTTCGGAAGAACTGCTGACCAGCGGAATTCTGAGTTATTATTATGCTGACGTTTTCTCGGAAGAGGATATAACTCTGATCAGGGACGTGGAAAAAGAAGCGAAGAATCATGTTTTTCGTGCGGCATGTCAGCTGACAGTCAGGATGCTGCCGGATGTTGTTTATAAACCGGACAGGGAGACTCAGGTGCATGATGTGAGTTCCTATATCAGTTTTCTGCAGAAGAATCCCGAGAGACTGAAAGAACAGATTTACCGGGATTTTAACAAAGAGTATTTTCAGTACTGGCTGGAGGCGGTCGGATACAGTGTGGCTTTCAGAGAATGGAGAGATTTTTTTTATCAGGGCGGCCGTATCACACTGGATGACAGGATTACAGGGAATGTCTGCCAGTTTCTCGAAAGAATCTGCCCGGAGAAACAGTCTGTCCTGCGTGAAATTGTAATACGGGAACTGGAGAATGGACCGGAATACTGGCTGAAGAATCATCTGGATCTTTATGACATGGATGAGATGATGGAGCATATGGCGCAGGAGAATTTCACATGTATTGAATATACGGAGGAGATGTCGATTCCCGAACTGCTCCGTGCCCAGCATGAAATGAAGGAATATATGCATGAATTGAGGAGAGATTTTTTGAATAATCCCTACCTGTACCGTCTGGGTGTTTATGATGTATCGGATTACAGGATTACCAGTAATAAAGCTGATGCATATTTTGTCCAGAATACAGACTATGAATATGTTCCTGTGGGCTGGCTGAGGGAAAACGGAAGTCTTCAGGAACGGGGCATGGTTCAGAGCGGTTTTTGCGAGGCAAAAAAGGATGCTGTTGATTATCTGAAACGGTTTGCAGGAAGAGTGCATCGCTGGGCAGCGGACTGTATGGAGGTATGTCAGGAAAAAAGACAGAAGCATCAGGTACCGGGAGTGCTGGGAGGATTCTGTTCTCTGCTTCTTGGTGTGATCCTGCTGTTTTTATGGGGAGTGCTGACCCGCAATTTTCTGGAAGGAAGCGGTCTGGTCTCGAAAGCGGGCTTTATGCTTACGTTTTTGTCAATCATTCTCTGTCTGACAGCAGGTGCTGTGCGGATGGATCAGTATCGTCTCTGGAAACGTCTGCTGCATTCCATTGACAATATGAATGATATTGCTGCAGATGCGAAGAAGATGGGGGAAGAACTGTCGGCGGAGAATGCCGATCCGGGAGAAGACATCACGAAAGCACAGCACAATCTGGAGATGGAAGCACAGGAAGAACGGGCATACAGCGGATATCTGGCAGTGTATCGACGGATGAAAAACGGATTGTTCCGTTATTATCTGATTTTCATTCTGTCGGCATGTGTGCTGGCGGGAGGTCTGTATATGGATGGGAGCATATCATTTGACAGAGGGAATGCCATCAGCCAGATTACTTCCTTATTTGAAAAGAAAGACGGTGAAACAAAGCATAATGCAGATAAGGCAGGCAGCACCACCTATACTGTCTCTGTCAGCAGTGCCCGTCTGCGTTCCGGTGCAGGAACTTCCTATGAGGTGCTGAATTCTTATGAAAGAGGCACGGAGGTTGAGGCAACCGGCAAGACCCAGTCAGACGGCTCTCATACATGGTATCAGGTTACGACACCTGATGGAACCACAGGCTGGATGAGGGATGACACAATTTCGCGGTAGCAGCCTGTGCAGGGTGGACTGTGAAAGAGAGAGGAGGAGATTATAATGAACGAGCTGGAAACTTTAAAGTCATGGGTGGAGAACAGCAGTAATGTGGTATTTTTCGGAGGAGCGGGTGTTTCTACCGAAAGTAATGTACCGGATTTCCGCAGCGCTGATGGTCTGTACAATATGAAATATGACTATCCGCCGGAGACGATTATCAGCCACAGCTTTTATATGAGCAATCCGGAGGAGTTTTACCGTTTTTATAAAGACAGGATGCTGTATCCTGAGGCAGAGCCCAATCCTGCTCATCTGGCGCTGGCAAAGCTGGAGCAGGAAGGGCATCTGAAAGCCGTAATCACTCAGAATATTGACGGACTGCATCAGGCAGCCGGAAGCAGGGAAGTTCTGGAACTGCATGGTTCCGTACACCGTAATTACTGTACACGCTGCGGCAGGTTCTACGATATGAACTATATACTGGAGCAGCAGGGCGTTCCGCACTGCTCCTGCGGCGGTATGGTTAAACCGGATGTGGTACTGTATGAGGAGAGTCTTGACAGTGATGTGATCGATTCGGCCCTGCGCTATATCAGCAAAGCTGATGTACTGATCATTGGAGGAACTTCTCTGACGGTATATCCGGCAGCGGGCTTTATCAGCTATTACCGGGGCAGTAAGCTGGTTCTGATCAACAAATCGGCAACCCCTATGGACAATCGGGCTGATCTGGTGATCAACCAGCCCATCGGCAGGGTTATGAGTATGTTTCTGTAAACTGAAAGGTGAGATATGGAACGTTTGAATTATGAAACAGGGGATGTGGTGCGTTTGAAAAAGCCCCACCCCTGCGGAAGCTATGAATGGGAAATCCTGCGTGTAGGGATGGATTTCCGTCTGAAATGTACCGGATGCGGTCATATGATCATGGTTCCGCGGAAAACGGTGGAAAAAAGCACGAAAGAACTGAAAAAATCCGGGCAGTAAAAAAAGCTTGCATTATCCGGTGAATTATGATAGAATCAAAAACTGTGATAAATTTTAATCCTTGCTCCCGCAAGGGGGCCACAAAAAGTCCACAAGGAGGTAGTGCTAACATGAAAAAGTATGAATTAGCTGTTGTTTTAAGCGTAAAACTTGAAGAAGAAGAAAGAGCAGCGGCAATTGAAAAAGTCAAAGGTTATATCACCCGTTTTAACGGCAACGTAACTGGCGTGGATGAATGGGGTAAGAAGAGACTTGCTTACGAAATCCAGAAATCCAGAGAAGCTTACTACTACTTTATTCAGTTTGAGACAGAAGATAACAACTGCCC
>JAQYDI010000004.1 GCA_028724245.1 Lachnospiraceae bacterium | reverse complement strand
ACTGTTCAGAGCCAAGCAGATTTGTACAAAAAGTGCGATGAATGCTTGCATTCAGGAGTACTTTTTCGTACAAATCTATTTGGCGGATACGCCACACCGAGGAAACACACCGTGTTTTCGAGGTTGGCTCTGAACAGTTACGTTAACTTGATTATACGCTTCTCTCCCACATCCTGTTCATAACTTCATTCCCCTGAAAAGAGAAAACCTTCACGGCGTAATGACCATAGTATCCTGTTAAGGGGACCGTTGAAAACGCCGGCACTTAATGAGCAGGCCTTCAATAGAAGGACTGCGAATTTAGTACCGCTGCGTTTTCACCCGAGCGAAAGCGAGTCCCCGTACAGGATATTATGGGCATTACGCCTCACAACCTTTACTTTTTCAGGCCGAATTATGAACAGGACTCAAATTCCCTGATGACAGAATCATCCGGCGGTGCTGTCAGCAGACTTACCAGTACATTGACGGCAAGTGCTGTCAGGAATGCAGGAAGCAGTTCATAGATATTCCAGACACCTCCCAACGGGCGTACTGCATATTTCCAGACGAATACCATAATACCTCCGGCAAGCATACCGGCAATGGCACCGTTTTTATTGCTTCGTTTCCAGAAAAGAGCCAGCAGAACGACCGGACCGAAAGCAGCGCCGAAACCGGCCCATGCAAAACTTACAATGGCAAAAACACTGCTTGAGGGATCTCTTGCAATGAATACAGCAATCACACTGATGATAACTACTGTGACACGTGCAATGATCACCGATGCTTTTTTGCTGATGTTGATATGCAGGAAATCAACCAGCAGATTCTGTGATACGCCTGAAGCGGCTACCAGAAGCTGGCTGTCCGCCGTTGACATGGTTGCCGCCAGAATTCCGGCAAGGATCACACCTGCCAGAAGCGCTGCTGCCACACCATGCTGACTCAGCAGATGTGCAATCTGCACGATTACCGTCTCGCTTGTGCTTCCTTCCAGCACATCAATTGCACCTGCTTTGGTCATTCCAAGACCGATTACACCGATGAAAATGGCAATTGCCATGGAAATAAATACCCATACCGTTGCGATCCGGCGCGATAATGTCAGTTTTTCCTCATTCTCCGATGCCATAAACCGAAGCAGAATATGAGGCATCCCAAAATATCCCAGCCCCCATGCCATTGTCGATATGATCGTAATGATTCCATACGGAGAAGCAGATGCGGTTTCCGTACTGTACATGCTGTTCATGGAAAGATATCCCGGCAGGCTTCCGGCATTCTCCATAACCGCATCCAGTCCGCCGGCCTGAGAGGTACCGAAAACAAGTACCACAACCAGCGCAATGCTCATAACAATACTCTGGATCAGATCGGTTGTAGATGCTGCCAGAAATCCTCCCAGTGCCGTATACGCTACGATTACAACAGCACATACGATCATGGCAGTCAGATAATTCACCTGAAACAGACTCTGGAATAATTTACCGCAGGCCGCAAATCCACTGGCCGTATAAGGTACAAAAAACACCACGATAATCATAGCAGAAACACATGTTAAAATATTTTTCTCATCGTGATATCGTTTTGCAAAGAAATCAGGAATCGTAATCGCCCCGATCTTATGGCTGTAACGACGGATCCGCTTCGATACGATCAGCCAGTTTACCCAGGTACCGATTCCAAGACCGATTGCCGTCCATGCCGCATCGCAGATACCGCTCAGATATGCCACACCCGGCAGTCCCATCAGCAGCCAGCTGCTCATATCACTGGCCTCCGCACTCATAGCAGTCACAAACGGACCCAGTTTCCGTCCCCCCAGATAAAAATCATCAACCGTATTGTTGGTTTTTGAAAATTTCACGCCGATTCCCAGCATCATAATCAGATAACAGATAATGGCGATCATAATCATAATTGATGATGTCATAGTTTTTTCCTCCAAATCCTTTTTGTATGACCATATACCTGAAGCACAGGTATGTTCATGAGTATATCACATATCCTGCAGGATTTGTATTATTTTCCACATAATTATGCATATTTTTTGTTTTTTATGCAGTTTTTTTCATTCTGTATGCAGAACAGGCCCGGTCAGATGTTTTTCCTGATATAGGGATGTCTGTAAAATGACCAGAGCAGCTGGGCGCACATAAAGCACCAGATCACCGGTTCACAGATAATTACGCCGAAATACCCCAGCGAAGGGATCAGGAAAATAACAAACAGGATCTTACCGACCAGTTCTATGACGCTGGAAACCAGCGGCACCAGCTTACTTCCCAGTCCCTGCAGAGAATTCCGCATATTAAATAACACACCCAGCACTATATAGAACATGCTGTTGATCCGCAGATACCGGGCACCGTTTTCAAGAATAACGGCTTCCGATGATCCCGATATGAGTTTTATCATCCATTCTGCGCCTCCTGCAGATAAAAAGAGCAGTACGATCACCGCCCAGCCCATGGACAGCAGGTTGGTATACCGTACCGACCTGCGGATCCGTTCTTTCTGACCGGCGCCGCGGTTCTGGGATACAAAAGTAGACAAAGCAAGCCCCAGACTGGTAAGCGGCATATTACAGAAGCTCTGCATCTTTCTGGCCGAGGTCTGAGCTGCAATCAGGCGATAATCCCCCAGACTGTTGATTCCGGCCTGCAGAATCACGGTGCCCGCAGCTACGATTCCCATCATCAGTCCCATAGAAAGGCCCTGACCGATCAATTCTTTATACAGATGCCCTCCCACCCGGAAATGGCACCGCCTGGGAACCAGAACCGGACAGTATTTTGCAATATAAAGAACACAGAGCAGTGCGGAAATTCCCTGTGCGATCACGGTAGCAGCAGCCGCTCCGCGGATTCCCATGTGAAGTCCTGCAATAAAATACAGATCGAGCACGATATTGAGTATGGAGGACAGCATCAGAAACATCAGCGGTACCACGCTGTTTCCGATCGCCCGCAGCAGCCCCGCCAGCAGATTATAGGCAAACATGACCCCGATAAACAGAGCGATCAATGATATGTAGGAATAGGACTCTTCCAGAATATCCGCCGGTGTTCCCAGAAGCACCAGCAGAGGATGAAGGAACAGTCTGAAAATCACCATCAGAATCACCGTCACGCCGCAGCCGACCACAATGGAACCGGCTACCGATTTCTTGAGAAGTTCCTCATTTCCTGACCCGTAGCCTCTGGCTGCTACAATACTCAGACCATTACCAAAACCCAGAGAAAAACCGATCAGAAGTTCATACACCGCCGCACTGGCTCCCACAGCCGCCAGCGACACATCCCCCAGATACCGCCCAACAACCATGGTATCCACCGCATTGTAAAGCTGCTGGAATCCGTTGGAGATAAACAGCGGAATGGCAAATATCAGCAGTGCCTTTACAATATTCCCGTGCAGCAGATCGACTCCCCCGCCGGTTTTTCTGATTCCTTTACTGTTATCCGTTTTCATAGTTAAAATCCTTTCATTTACTTCAGATTTCCTGTTATGGAAAAACATAAATCGGCAAACAGAACATTTTTATCATGTTCTGTTTGCCGACCACATTTTATCATACTCTATTTTCAGGAACAAGAGGTATTTTGCCGCATAAAAAATCTGCGTTCTACTGCATGTGTGATTTAATATACTCATTTACTTCTTCTTCCGACATGTGAAGCGCCACGGATAATTCCTCCAGAAGCAGTGCCTCCGCTGCCTTCTGATACTGATCGTCTATGGCTGTACTTTTCTTGCCTTCTGCATATCTGCCCTGCCTGCGCATCCAGATTGTTTTCACAATACGGACCCACTCCCGGCAGTCACAGCTTTTCAGCGCCTTTTTATAGCTTTCCTCCCTGTATTTTTCATTTTCAATTTCCAGTTCGGGAATATCTGCCATGGCTTCCACCATATTTCTGGCTTCCTGTTCTGTCATAACCGGTCTTCTCGGAATCATGGTATTATCCACTGCAGAATAGATTTTCAAGCCGGAATCTTTCAGAGGACTCATAACATAATAAAGCTTCTTCTGCCTGTCCTTCGGGAAATGATCCATGGCAGTAATCTCCTCTATCCTGCAGACACCTTCTGTTTTATACATTACATAATCGCCAACCTTAAACATTGCAGCCTCCCTTTCGGTTTTTTACGGGCAATCAGTCAATATACCCATCTGTCTTGTAGCTGTTGTACTGTTTTTTGATTCTGATATAAAGATTTCCGTTTTCTCCCGTAAATTTTTCTATAAGTTCGTATTTGGTATGTTTGCGGTTCAGCTGGTCAAGATACATCTGAAGCTCTCTCTCCGGATCTGCCCCGTTCAGTGTATCAAAACGGATGGTCTGCTCCAGACATGCACTTGTAATTCTTCTCATGGTATAATCCTCCTTTTCATATCAGTACTGAAACAACAGCGGGCTGCAGTAATTCTCATAGTTCCTGACAATTCAGCCCGACTCTGAACAGTAATCATTATAACATGAAAAAAGAGGCTTCGTAAGCGAAACCTCTTGAAAAATTGTAAGTTTGTGATAATTGCAGAGAGTATATGCTTTGTAAATTGTGCATTATTACCAGTGTCGTCCACACTAATTCTTTTTACTTATGCCGCTGCTCCGCAGAAGTTTTTTTGCAGTCTGTTTCAACCGTCCCGCTGCTCTCACAGGCAGACTGCGGTTCTTTCTCTGCGCTTTATTCAGTTCCTCCTGCAGGTTCCGGATCCTGTCTTCATAGGATTTCTGCATTGTTTCATCAATTATGGGATATTCCCGCCAGTTATGAATCGCTTTCGGAGCAAACAGCGCATTTTTCAGCCATTCACGGGAACGTATCCGTTCCTTCTCCAGAATTTCATAAACAGCATCATAATCGATGTCGGACAGCAGATTTTGATTCCCGGGCTTCATGATTTCAGAAGGATCCGTCACATAGCGGTCCGTCAGACGGAACATGGACAGAAGCGATTCAAAACGGGACAGTCCGCGGTGTTTATTGGCGATACATATAAAAGGACGTTTAAAAAGTATGGCAAAGCTTGCGCCGTGGCAGGAATCCGTAATGACAAACCGACTGTGCTTCAGATAGTACAGCCAGTCTTCTACCTGCAGATTTTCCACAGTGTTTGGAAGATCCAGTTTTTCTTTATTTTCCCTGAATTTCCATGGAATTCCGTCCAGCATATTGATCAGTTTGCAGTTGTACTGCTTCGCCACATACTGCAGTGCCTCCCGTTTTTCCGGAGTAGGATCCAGAATATAGGAAACCACATATTCGCCCTCTTCATGGGCAGAGGAACGGGCAGCGATTTCATCATAAATTGCAGGATCCGCTGCAAATACCGGGTCAAGTACCTGCTGTGCTTTTACATGAAAAGTATCCCTGCAGATGGACACACCTTTTGCTTCCCGCACAGATATGGCATCAAAACGTTTCAGAAGATGCGCGGTTGTTTCCTTTTCTGCTCTGGAAGCAAAAAATCCATCATGACCAAATGAAGATGCATATGCGATTTTTTTCTTGTCATCATCCACAAAATCAAAGAAATAGCTGCGGCCGAAATTACGGCTGATTCCGTAATTCCACACCTGATCGGAACCGATTATAAATGTATCCACATGAGCGTTAAGGGTTCTCAATTCCCGCAGAGAATAACTGCGGCTGATTTCCTTATAATTTTCCCGGGCAAAACGCCGGGAATGGGTTTCCCCCAGTTCCGGATCGGATTGACCCAGCTTTGGCTTGTCGATCATCAAAACAGACAGACCAAAAGATTCCACCAGACGGCACAAACCGTAATACGTCATAATACTGCCGTAATTGCAGCCGCTCCACACACCCATGATCGCCACATCAAATTTCCGTTTCACCGCATACTCGTACGCCTTTTCCATGGGCTGATACTGTACCAGATCCATGTAACGGTTTCTTGCAGGGTGAGATTTGAAACAGTGGTCAAAAGGCTGGCCCGTTTTGTAAATATAATCCGGCGGCATGGAATCACACACGATCATTTTCCCACGGACGGTTTCCAAAAGCTTTTCACCTGCCGGACTGTTGATGATCAGAATGGAAGTTCCCTTTCCGTCATTATATTTCGGATCATACTTTTCCACCCCCCAGAAATCGGCCAGCGTAATGTCTCCCTGTCTGGGAACCACGGAAAATTTACACTGCCCGCAATGAGGGCGGGTGGACAAAAGCGGCAGAAATGCTTTGTAATAGGGGTCGATATTTCTAGTGCTGTGGTAAATAGTCCCATCATCATGTTTTACAGTCATTTCCGTGGACCAGCCATAATAATCCTTATCACGAAAACCTACATGGGAAATCTTTCTGTCTCCATGACTCTCTTTCAGATATTTTTCAAACAACCCCGGCGACGGCGCACCGTGACACATCAGATCAATGGTGTAAAGTTTTTCATGATTTTTTCCCAGAAATGTCCGCAGGCCTGCTACCTGACAGGGGCACCCGCAGAACAGAACCGGGCGTCCCTTTTCCAGAATCTCTCTGATTTCCGTGTAAACTCTGCCGGTATCGCTCTGCACATATTTGGATTTCTGCAGCTTTTCCAGATCTTTTTTACTGTTTACCACTATATGGCGTACTTTGAATTCCTCATCATAAGCAGCACCGCAGACTGCGCCTCCCTGATCCAGCACATACCGGGCAAAAAGAGGAAACATTCCGCCGGAGGAACTGTTTTTTCGTACAGAATCGTCTGCCATTGCCACATAGCAGTCAGGCTCCGCAGTATGATCATACTGTCCGTTCAGTGACGGGCAGGCTTTCCTGCATTTTCCGCAGGAAATACATTTTTCTTCATCGATTGTCGGATAAAGAAAACCTTCTTTATCATATTCCATGGAAATGGCTTCCTGCGGACAGATATTGTAACAGGAACCGCAGCCGCAGCATTCCAGCTTCGGCAGTACAGCTATTGTTTTTTCAGTATTCATATCTCAAATCTCCCATGCCGGCTTTTTGATATTTCAGATATTCTGGTAACTGTTCAGAGCCGGCATCTTTGTTGTATTCTTTCTACTCGGCTTCCCTGCTCCACTTTGCAGGCAGCTTCACCTGTTTTACATGATCTTTCAGTCCCAGATGTTCTCTCCAGAACCCGATATCAGTCAGTTCTTTTCCCCGTGTCCGGTATTCCTCCGCCACCTGATTGCCGTACAGAAGATATTTGATATCCAGTCTGCACATCTGAATCAGATATTTCCAGAACATCCGGTTAGAAGCAGTCGTTACGGCACCTTTCCGGTCACCGGGGTTCCACATCAGAACATGTCTGCGGAAGGCATAATGACAGGGATCGCTGGCCTGCATATCCACCACGTTCATTTCTTTCCGGTAAAAACAGGTCGGGATCAGATTGCCGTACAATGTAAGATAATTAACCAGCCTTTCTTTTCCGTTGGTCGTCCATCTGCAGCTTTCTTCATATTTTTTCCGGTCAAAGGGATATCCCATCTGCTCCAGTTCTTCCTCTGTATACTGCTTCATGTTGTGCGCAAGAAGATCTCCAAGAAGCACATCTTCCTGCTGATTTTTAAGGAAATCCACCCCTTTGAGGTAATCTTCCATCCCGCGAAGCTTAAAATACACGGCTTCATACCGCTGCATAAACAGATGCTTCAGCACCCAGCCGGTAAACCGCACAAGCACTTCACTTCTGCTTCCCTGAATACCGTGGTATGCTTCGATCACCATATCGTTTCGTGAAAAGAAATACTCCAGATGCGCACTGTATTTTTTATCAAACGGCTCATGCCAGACACCCACACCGTTTAAAATCAATACATTTTTCTCATTTCGAAGACCGTACTCCGTATCGTCGCATTTGATAAAAAGCGGTAAGGGAAGTCCGTTTTTTTCCACCAGATCAAGGGGCATACAGGTGAGCCACCATCCTGTATAATCAAAGGGCTCTTCCGCTTCATTCATCAACAGATTAAAGCTTTCCCGCATTTCCAGCGGCTTTCTGGGAAGCCCCTTATGACGCCAGATAGCGCTGGCCTCCGTCTGAAACGTAGGTTCATTTAAAGCAAACATACCGCCGTGAATATGAATATCTCTGTATTCCGTTTTTACAACTTTCAGGAAATTGATCATTTTCTCAAGAATAAGCGGATCCAGATACAGATCATCATCACACATGATCACATGCGTTAAGCTGTCCCTGCGGTCCCATGCCTCCAGAATCCCTCTGGTAAAACCTCCCGAGCCGCCGTAATTGCGGTTGGGGAACCAGTGTACATGTTCCTGTTCGGGCAGCCTTCCTTTCAGTGTCTGTCCATTATCCACAACAAAAATCTCCAGAGAATCCCGGATACTGCTCTTCGGATCATCCAGCAGGTTCCGGCAGATATTGCCCACATTGCGAAGTACATAATCTTCTCTCTTAAATGTACAGATATTCAGCGCTGCCCTGATGCTCCTGTCCGGTGCGGCTGTGGTCAGATAACGTCCGCCGTAAAAGCAGCTGCCATCCTCCAGACTGACAATTTTCAGATAATAAAAAGCACTTCTTGTAGTCTTTCGGCTTTCCACATTTTTTCCGTAACTGCTCTCATCCATATTTCCAGCCGGAATCATACTGACCTTTTCTTCGGAAAAATCATGACGGTATCTCCATGTTCCTCCCGTTTCCCTGCAGACTTCTTCGGAATACACCTCTTCTTCTCTTTCAACAAAATGCATGGGGCGGCGGGAATGTACGCGTTTCTGCTGATACAGACTTTTTTTCATCACATATACACGGAACCGTCCTTTTAATTCCAGTTCAAAGATAACATCTTTTACCCGGGTATACCGCAGATATTTCGCAAAAGAAAAACAGTTGAAATATGTATCCAGCGATACGCTTCTGCCGCTGTCCATAATCAGACCATTTTTTTCTGCAGATCGTATTCTTCTGACAGAACCGTCCGCACGGTAATACATAAGTTCCACATCTCCGGCTTCCCTGACCGGCGACAGACTGATTTTAAACAGTTCCATCAGATTCTTTTTCTTTTCCGCTTTTTGTTCTTTGTCCGGTCTGTTTCTGTTCTTCTGTTCTGCATCCAGCTGCTGCATCTTTTTTCTCCCTTCAAACGTTGTTTCCGCCGGAAATCATCTCGATCTTCGGATTAAATCGGAAGCCGGCAAACATCTGTGACAACACGACCCAGCTTCTGCGCAGGCGGAAATTATCTCCCTTTATCCATATTTTCAAAATATTAAAACCGCATTTTGCTATATAATAAATAATTCCACCTATTCCTTCATACCGGTATGCAAAATTTTCATTCCGATACGCATAACGATACCGGTCAATCCGCTCCGGAACATCCGTCGCGATACAGCTCCCATTGTTGTTTCGCATGGCATGCACCACCTGACTTTTTCCCACCAGATAACAGGGCATCTTCATCCGCACTGCAATCCTCCGGGTATATTCCAGATCATCTCCCCAGATAAAAAATTCCTTTACGGGAAGTCCCGCTTTTTTTACAGTTTCTGTTTTTATAAACATGGAAACAAAGGTTGCCTGCTCCACCGGTATCAGACTTTTATTCAAAAGACTTACATCTTCATAAAAATTCTTTTTCATCTTCTGCCGGTTCATTTCACAGCCTTTTCCATCTTTCCAGAGCACGACACTTGAAAGGAAACCATAATCTCCATTCAATGCTTCGTCCGCTTCCAGAAGTTTTCCCAGTGCATCCTTTTCCGGTAAAGTATCATCATCCATGACCCATATGTACTCATAACCGCATTCCACTGCCCTGCGGATTCCCAGATTAAAACCTCCGGCTCCTCCCAGATTTTTTCCGGAAGTTATCACATGTATCTTTTTATTCTTTTTTAACGTTTTCAGATATTCTGCAGTTCCGTCAGTACTGGCATTATTTACAATCAGCACATCGCAGGAAGCTGTCTGAAGAAGCAGGTGTTCAACACACTGTTCCAGCATATTTTTCCGGTTGCAGGTCACAACAACAGCAACAATCCGATTCATAATCTCCTCCAGTCACCGCAGAACACTGCTGCGGCATGCGGTAAAATCCAGCTTACATTCAGCTTCTGCGCCCCATTATAGAAACGTAATGTAAATTTCTCTTTCATGTAATTGTAAAATTCATGTAACTATTCATGCAAAAAAGAAAACAGCAATGGCTCAGGGAAGGTTTGTTCAGAAAACAAAACAGCAATGTCAGATGCATCCCGACATTGCCGCTCTTTTCTTAATACCTTTTTCTGTTGTCTTTTTTCTATCTTTCATCCGCCGGAAAACAGATTCCCGCCGACTGTCTTGCCTGATCCAGTATCCGGCAGACCAGAAGTGTCTCCTCCTGTCTGGCAGTACACTGCTCGTAATCCTTTTCTTCCAGCATCCGGGCAAAGGCACGAAACTCCGGTACGACACGGTGACTTTCCTTTTCTGTTTCAATCACCTTTGTCTCCCCGGTTCTGTTATCATGCAGAATAACCGGTCCCTCCAGCACATTGGCTTTTGTCTGCAGCAGCAGATAGCCCTTTGTTCCCTGAATCAGAAGTTCTCCCGGCCCGGAGCAGTCCTTGGCACCGGTACACAGACACTGAAATCCATCATACTGCAGATGCACCGTACCGCTGGTATCAATTCCCCTGTCCATATTGGCATAATACCCAACCTGCACGGGTTTTCCAAAAAGGCCTGCCGCAAAATGCAGATTGTAACAGTTTAAATCCATCAGCGCACCGCCTGAGTACTTCGGATCAAATACCCGGGGACATTCCCCTGACAGAAAACGGTCATATCTGCTGGAATACTGCGAAAAATTACAGTTTACCATCCGGATATTGCCAAGCTTTGGAAGCAGTTTCCGTACAGTTGCATAAACCGGTGAATACTGATTGGAAATCGCTTCCGCAAGAAACAGTCGTTTTTTTCCTGCCAGTGCAATCAGTTTTTCCGCTTCCTTTGCATTGGAAGTAAACGGTTTTTCCAGAAATACGTTCATACCGGCTTCCAGCGCTTCGGCCGCCATGCTGTAATGCAGATCATTGGGTACTGCCAGATACACCGCATCGATTTCCTTCAGCTCTTCCGTTCTCAGCATATGCTGATAGTCCGTAAAACCCATGGGAATATCATACTGTATGCAAAGCTTTTTTACGGTATCTTCAGATCGACCGGTTCCGCAGAGCGCTGCAACCTCAATTTCTTCCATCTCTGTCAGCACAGGAAGAATCTCCTGCACCAGCATTCCCGTACCTGTAACTGCAAGTCTGATCATCTGACTTCCTCCTTCCGAAACAATTATGTTTTTTCAAGTATATCATAGTAACTGTTCAGAGCCAACCTCGAAAACACGGCAGTCCCTTCCGATTTTCAGGAAATCTCTTTTTTTCAGCCATTTCCTGTGTTAAAATATTCATCAACTATATGAATAACCATATGGAGGGATAACCGTGAATATAACTGTCAGTATTATTGTTCCTGTATACAATGCAGAAGAATTTCTGAATCGCTGTATTGACAGCATCCTGCATCAGGAATATACCGATTTTGAATTGATTCTGGTGGATGATGGAAGCAGCGACTCTTCCGGGGAGATCTGTGACCACTATGCCGCCGAAGACAGCCGTGTCGTTGTGATCCATAAAAAGAACTCCGGCGTTTCCGACAGCCGCAATGCTGCTCTGGACTGCGCCCGCGGCAAATATATCCAGTTTCTGGACAGCGACGACTGGATTACACCGGATGCTACTAAATTATTTGTACGCTCTGCCGAAACCAGCGGATGCGATATGGTCATCGCAGATTTTTACCGTGTAGTCGGCGAACGTGTTTCTCATAAAGGAGATATCGAGGAAGACGGCGTCATGAACCGGGAACAGTATGCCGCCCATATGATGGAAAATCCTGCTGATTTCTACTATGGCGTCATATGGAATAAGCTGTTTCGCAGAGATATCATCGAAAAGCATCACATCCGGATGGACACCGAACTGAACTGGTGCGAAGATTTCCTGTTCAATCTGGAATATATCCGACATTCCAATTCCTTCCTGGCTCTGCAGGCTCCCGTTTACTATTATGTTAAAAGAAAGGGAAGTCTGGTCAGCCAGAGTATGTCCATCAACCGGGTGATCAAAACCAAACTGCTGATTTTTGAATATTACAATGAATTTTATAAATCTGTCTATGAAGAAGAGGATTACAGCAAAATCCGTCTGCAGGTTTACAGCTTTCTTCTATCCACAGCAAAAGATAACATGGTTCCTCCGGCACCTCTTGCCGGAAGCAAAAAGCTTGGAAAAGAGCGAATCAGTACTTTAAACAGGGAAGCCATTGCAGGAGACGGAATTCCCATGGAATTATACCGCTGCCGAAAGCTGCTGGAACGCCACTGCGAATCCGTTGCTCTGAAGCACGATCTGTCCATGGCTGAAACTCTGGTTCTCCTGCATCTGAGTCAGCCCGTGGAAATTGAAAAAATCGAGGAACTGGCTGATTTTGCAGGGCTGAGCACCCGAAAAACCTACCGTATCCTGCAGCGATTGATCCGTCGGGAACTGCTTCAGATCAAAAAGCTGAGAACAGATGAACTGCAGCATTTTGATCTGCTCCCGGCAGCAAAACCCATCATTGAAGATCTGAGACTGGCACAGGAAGATTTCGACAGACACCGCTTTCAGAATCTCAGTGATGACGAACTGCGCAGCTACAGAGAACTGAACAATAAAGTCAAAAGCGGTATGCTGCAGGTATTAAAATAAGGCAGATTTATCCTTTTGGGACTCATCTGCCTGTGTCTTTACTTTTTCTTACAGCTCTGCCCGCATGCGCTGCAGTTTCCTGTACATCCGCTTCCGCAGTCGCAGCCGCAGATACTTTTTCCGTTTTTCTTATTTCTTCTCAGAATCATAACGGCAATTGCCGCCACGGCGGCAACTGCCAGAAGAACAATGATATCTGCAGGATTCATACTGCATATCTCCCTTCTATTTCCAATTCTTCTACATACCGATTCCCATACAGATCAGCCTGGTAATTAATGCGGCAATCCACGCAACCGCACACTGCCAGAAGACAACGCCGACTGCCCATCCGGTTCCCAGTTCCCGTCTGATGGAAGCAATCGCTGCCACGCAGGGCGTATATAACAGAGAAAATACCAGCATGGCTGCTGCGGAAACCGTTGAGACAGCCGTACTGATGCCCCCTCCAAACAGGATTTCCATGGTGGATACCACACTTTCCTTTGCCATAAATCCACTGATCAGGGATGTTACGATCCGCCAGTCACCCAGACCCAGAGGTGCAAGAACCGGTGCGATCCAGCCGGATATCATAGCCATCAGACTCTGTGATGAATCCTCCACCATATTCAGATGCAGGTCAAAGCTCTGCAGGAACCAGACAACGATCGTTGCGATCAGGATCACACTGAAAGCCTTGCTGAGGAAATCCTTGGCCTTTTCCCACAGAAGCTGCGCCACATTTTTTGCGCCCGGCATACGGTAATTGGGAAGTTCCATCACAAAGGGAACTGCTTCCCCTTTAAATAATGTATTCTTAAACAGAAGCGCCACAAGAATTCCCACAAGAATTCCCAGCACATAAATTCCTGTCATGATCAGCCCGCCTTTTCCCGGGAAAAAAGCACTGACAAAGAAGGCATAAATCGGCAGTTTTGCGGTACAGCTCATGAACGGTGTCAGGAAAATCGTCATCTGACGGTCACGTTTGCTGGGCAGCGTTCTGGTTGCCATAACAGCCGGAACCGTACAGCCGAAACCGATCAGCATAGGCACAATGCTCCGTCCCGAAAGACCGATCTTTCTCAGCAGCTTATCCATGAAAAACGCTACTCTGGCCACATAGCCGCTGTCTTCCATAAGGGAAAGGAAGAAAAACAGGGTAACAACGATGGGAAGGAAACTGAGAACACTTCCGACACCGCCGAAAATACCGTCAATGACCAGTCCATGAAGGGCATGATTGACATTGGCAGCGGTCATCCACTGATCCACCGCCACAGTCAGCGCATCAATGCCGGTCTCCAGAAGTCCCTGCAGAAACGCACCGATCACATTGAAGGTCAGGAAAAATACGGCACCCATAATTGCAACAAAGCAGGGGATCGCTGTCCATTTTCCCGTAAGAATCCGGTCAATTTTCTCCGAACGGATCCGCTCCCTGCTTTCCTTCGGTTTTTTTACGGTACGTTCACAGACATATTCGATAAAATCGAAACGCATATCGGCCATGGCAGCGCTGCGGTCCATACCGCCCTCTTTTTCCATCTGTACCACAATGTGTTCGATCATATCCTTCTCATTCTGATCCAGCTGCAGCTGCTCCAGAATCAGAGAATCGCCTTCAATCACCTTTGTAGCAGAGAAGCGAAGGGGCAGTCCGGCCCGCTCCGTATGATCCTCAATGATGGATTCCACCGCATGGATAGCCCTGTGAATGGCTCCGCCGTGATCATCCTTGCTGCAGAAATCCTGCTTCCGGGGCCGCTCCTGATAACGGGCAATATGTACCGCATGCTCAACCAGCTCCCGCACACCTTCATTTTTCGCTGCAGAAATAGGGATGACCGGGACGCCCATCAGTGCTTCCATGCCATTGATATCGATGGCTCCGTTATTGTTCATAACCTCATCCATCATATTGAGCGCAATAACCATGGGAATGTTCATTTCCAGCAGCTGCATGGTCAGATAGAGGTTTCTCTCAATATTGGTGGCATCAACGATATTGATGATCGCTTTCGGCTTATCACCAAGCACAAAATTTCTGGAGACGATCTCCTCACTGGTATAAGGAGACATGGAATAGATTCCGGGAAGATCCGTTACTCTGGTATTGGAATGCCCCTTGATGGGGCCGTCCTTTCTGTCTACCGTTACCCCCGGAAAGTTCCCCACATGCTGGTTGGCGCCGGTCAGCTGGTTGAACAGCGTGGTTTTACCGCAGTTCTGGTTGCCCACAAGAGCATAGGTCAGAAGTTCTCCGTCAGGCAGCGGTTCCCCGTCACCTTTGGTATGGTACTTACCATCTTCTCCCAATCCGGGATGTTCCGAAGGATAGATTCTGTCAATACGTCTATGTTTATTTTTCCTCTCTTCGATGGGCTGGACATCAATCTGGTCGGCGTCAGCCAGCCGAAGGGTCAGCTCATAACCGTGGATCTGCAGCTCCATGGGATCTCCCATGGGGGCAAACTTTACAACGGTAACCTCTGCTCCCGGAATTACACCCATATCCAGGAAATGCTGCCGGAGAGCGCCCTCTCCGCCTACCTTCGTAATGACAGCACTTTCACCGATTTTCAAATTTTTGAGCGTCATCTCAAGTACCTCCATTTGTAACTGTTCAGAGCCAGGCAGATTCATACGATAGCAGGCGACGAATGCCTGCATTCACGAGCCTGTTACCGTATGAATCTATTTGGCGGATACGCCACACCGAGGAAACACACCGTGTTTTCGAGGTTGGCTCTGAACAGTTACCTCCATTTTCATATATCTGATAAATTTTCTCAACAGTTAACTTTTACTAACCATGGTTATATCACACTAACCTCCATTCGTCAAGACTATATCAGCCTGTCTGTAAATTTTTTTTATAACCGGTCAGATTTTGAAGACATCTTCTTTCCTGCTTCGTTATAATAGAGGACAGACATGAAAAAGTCGAAAGGAGGCGGATCAGATCAACGATGAAGAATATTTTTCATACCTGGTAAAACAGTATGAAAAACTGGTTTACAATATCTATTACAGAACCACCGGCAATCAGTTTGATGCGCAGGATCTGACACAGGATACATTTTTATCCGCCTACAAAAATCTGGACCGTTTCGACCGCGCCCATGAACGGGCATGGCTGTGCCGGATCGCCAGCAATAAAGCGCTGGATTACCTGAAGAGCAGCCAGCGAAAAATCGTCTGCGAAGAAGATTCCTTTTTTGCGGAAGTAAAAGATACGCAGGCCGGACCGGAAGAAACCCTTCTGCAGCAGGAATCCGGGCAGTATGTCATGCATGTCTGTCAGGAATTGAAAAGCCCCTACAGAGAAATCGCACTGGAGCATTTCTATAAAGAAAAAACTGCCGCCCAGATTGCTGCAGAACAGGGTAAAAATCTGAAAACAGTTCAGACCCAGATCTACCGGGCCAGATCCATGATCAAAAAAAAGATGCAAAAAAACGGCCCCGCACGGTATAACCGGAGAGAGAAAGGAGGAGACGGCTCATGAAGACAGAACGGAATACAGAACAGGTAAAAAGGCATCTGACACAGGACGATTTCATAAAATGGGATTCCGGTCTGATGTCCCCGGAAGAAATGGAATCATTTCTTTCCCATACAGCTTCCTGCAGCACCTGCGCCGACAGCTGGATGGTCTGGATGGAAAACCCGGAGACAGAAGCGTTATCAGAACCGCC
>JAQYDI010000003.1 GCA_028724245.1 Lachnospiraceae bacterium | reverse complement strand
GTCTACCAATCAGGTTCTTTTCGTTGTATAATGAGTTTGTCGTACAGGGTCACCTTCCTTTGTAATGGTTTGTGGTGAATTCATTATACATCAGAAAGCCCCTGTACGATATTTTTTTATTCAAAAAGTTGTAAACTGGTGCAGATTTAATTAACTTCAAAGTAAATTACTTTGAAGTTAATTGTAATTGATATCCACCCATCTGTCAAGGGCATCGATTTTTTGCACTGCATCTTCTGAGGTATGTTATCATATTAAAATACGTCAACAGGCACCTGAATCTCCGTAAGCCATTCGTTTTCACTCTCCTTATTCCAAACCCCGTCAATATAGTTTTCCCTTATTTCTCCGACAATCTTATAGTCGTTATCCTCAATGTATTTAAGAACCGTCTCATAGGATTCAGCTAATGTATTATAGGAACCCTTATGGAATATACATGCTGCCTGGATTGCCGGCATCTGTTTATATCGTAAGTCTCCGATTTCCTCTTTTGGTTCTGTAACAGCCTCGCAAAGTTCTACCAGAATACCAATATCCTCTTCCTTATATCCCGGTTCGAGGTAATTTGTAAAACAGTATTCCGGCATAGAACAGATGCAGCCTGCCTTTTCCATTAGTCTGCCCATTTCCGGCATCTTTTCAAATAGACAGTCATATGAGTCCAGCTTCGTCTGTACATAAGCAACTGTGCATTCCGGAATTGACTTGATTAGAACGGGAGCTGTGAGACTCCCCTTTTTCTTTGCAAGATATCCATCCAAAGCAGCAGCCTGACTTGTCAGCTTTGCAATCTCAGTAAGAAGCTCCGACTTTTTCTTAATGATGATTGCTTCTTCATCTGTTCCATTATTCACTTTAACAATTTCTTCCAGCGTAAATCCAGCCTGCTTAAGTGCTGATATCTGATGAAGCGCAGCCATTTGATTCAGCGTATAGTAACGATATCCACTTTCCGGATCAATGGTTGCCGGATATAATAAGCCCTGTTCTTCATAGAAACGCAGTGCCTTTACGGTCACACGATTCATCGAAGCA
Source organism: Lachnospiraceae bacterium (assembly GCA_028724245.1). Taxonomy (GTDB): domain Bacteria; phylum Bacillota; class Clostridia; order Lachnospirales; family Lachnospiraceae; genus TWA4. Next base: position 52,298 of record JAQYDI010000003.1, on the reverse strand, counting down.
AATGCTCCGATTCTGTACAAAGTTCCACTGCCGGACTCTCCACAGGGCTTGTGTTCCTGATTCATTTTCATGGCAGACCCTCCTTCCGTTTTTTCTTTTACTCCCATCGAAATGTTTTGATTGCTATTCCAGTGCAAACCACAGCAATCACAAGCAGTGTAATCACAGGTAATATTATACCTGAATAATTTCCAACAGAAACCTTCTTTAACACATCAATGCCAATTCCAAGAGGCATCCACTTAATGACTGCACGAACACCAAGGGGAAATACTTCTGCGGGAATTGTTGCTCCGGAAAAAAGCAACATTGGGAAATACAGAAGGCTTGTTGCAATATTCATAGACTTCGTAGTTCTGCAAAGACCTGCAACCATAAGTCCTACGGAAAACATGGACAGCATCGTTAACAGCCACATTACAAGATAGATCAGTACATTGCCGCTCATCCTGTATCCAAAGATTACTGCAACTATCGTAAGAATTATGGTAGATGCCACTGCAATACCACCACTGGCAAACGTATCACAGGCAAGTAGTCTGGCCGGAGAACACGGACTGCAGTACATACGACGAAGAATCCCCTGATCTCTTAATTCAACCATCGTGATCGGTATACTCATAAACGCACTGCAGCAGATTCCTACGGTAGAAAGAGATACAAATGCACTCTGCAGATAAGTTAGCCCTGTGTCAGCAGCCGTCTTATTCCCACTGATCATTGTAATAAGTACAAAAACAACAACCGGCATCAACAAGCAAAACAGAATGACATCCGGCGAACGGAAAAATATCTTTTGCTCAATTTTGTACATTTTCCAAAAGTTCTTCATAACAGTTCCTCCTCTCCCATATAGAACAGATATGCCTCTTCAAGATTCTTCTTTCCGGAAGCCTTCACCACATCGGATACCGTTCCTTCTGTCACTTTTTTCCCGAACTTAATCATACAAACACGGTCACAGAGTGCCTCTGCTTCTTCCATATAATGTGCATTGTTTTTGTTCCATTTAAAATTTTATCTAATACCTTTTCGCCTTTTTTACCTGTGTTATCACAATATACTAAATGTACCATATAAATATCCTCCGTAAATTTTCCATTTTAATCACCTTTCCTCTTCAAAAAGCTACCCTTTTCCTGAAGTAGCAGATCATAGCTCAGATTTGCATAAGCAATGGTTTTTCCGTCCTTGTCAGAAAATGTTAACATCACCGGCAACAGTCGCTCCAGATTCTCCGCTGTGCTGAAAATATCATTATCCAAGAATATATTTTGGTCTGCATCCAATGCGGTATCGTCTGCGTTGGACATACTCCCACTTTTATTTTCATAATACCAACTAACAGAACATACATCACTGCGTTCTAATCGGATATAGACACCCTTCTCCGATGCAGTTGCCTCATTTAGAATGTTTTGCATCACAGACTAATTGGATTTGCCGGATTTCATCAGCATCATCATGGCAGTAAAATCCTGTGTCAGCATCTCGGCGATCTGTTCATGAGAGAAATCACACACACCGGTGGCGCACAGAGCACCAATGCCAAAGGTGTGGATCCATACGTGCTCAAACATAGTTTTTGCATTGTCTTTGCTCAAACTGTAATCGTTTTGAAGTACATCCAGGCATTCATCGGCAACCAACCCCAAGTGAGCGTAAATATCATCAAAGGTCTGTGCTTTGCTGATGGAAGACATAAAGATGAGTTGGTACAGCTTTGGTTCTTCCTTGGCAAACATAATCATCTGCATACCCACCTGCTTGAATACCGGCTCCATGTGTGCCGATCTGTGAGCGTATTCTTCAAAGCGATTCATAGCCGCCTGCATTACCGCATCCTGTACTTCTTCCATAGATTTGAACGCCGTGAAAATTGGGCGGGCGGAGGTGCCAAGCCTTGCTCCTAAATCCCGGGCGGTCAGAGCAGACATTCCCTTTTCGCTGACCAGTTCTAATGCAGCGAGTACAATTTCTTCTTTCGTATACTTTGGCTTCGGAGGCATAAACACAACCATCCTTTCATACATTATAATAAAACATTTGTTGTGCAACATTTGTTTTATTATAATATGAAAGCACAAAATAATCAATAGGATTCATAAAAATGATACTAATTTCTATTCAGACTTTCTCAGATACACGCCTTAAGTCAGTTGATGACACAACGCAAAATAGTCAAAAGTATTCTCCTGCATTATAAAATATGGAACGACACGATTTTATTTTCTTTATCAATCCATGCTGTCTTTTCCGTTTCATTCATATTCTTTTCTTAAACTCCTTCCCTGTGATTCCATAAAGCGCAGCCCGGCTATTTAAATTCTCTCTTGCACTCAAAGGCTTATCTAATACACTATCCTGGAAAACGACTCCAATATTCTCCTTTATCGCATGAGACTGAGTTTTTACATCATACCCATTGACATGAATATTTCCGCTGTCTGCATTAAACTGTCCACAGATCATAGATATCGTTGTGCTTTTTCCTGCTCCATTTACCCCCAGGAAAGCAAACAGCTCTCCATGTTTTACACGAAAGCTTAAATCATTAACGGCTTTCACCTTACCGAAACTTTTACTCAAATGTTCAATTTCTATCATATTTTCTCTCACCATATTTAGTTCCTCTTTATTTCTTCCATATTGTCTTACTATTTTTTTAGGGAAAAATATCCCTTCATGAGATAAATGCCCAATATACTGTTAAACATAACCGCCGAAAATGTACTAAATCTTTCGAATAGTCCAAATACCGCCTTAGGTAAAAAAGCGGTACCAATTGGTCCCATAATCATAGCCACAAGACACACAATTGCCCATGTACTGAGAGATTTTATGTTCTCCTTTCTGGCTCCGATTGCTACTAATACCAAAGAAACCAATGAAAATACAACGACCAATACCGTCACAACAAGATGCATCACATTCTGGGGATTTGAGGTTGGTGCACCATTTACCCATGGGAACAGACTATATCCGACATTACATGCCCATTCCATAGCTGCAAAGAAGTAAATCCCCAATTTCAACACTTTCGATTTACAACCAGCTACTCCTACGCAAACTGCCATAATCGAAACTAATCCACATGGTCCAAATAATGCATTCAATTGATTGGCAAGCGATTCGGACGGTGCACCTTCTGCACTTAGTTCACTGACTGCCATACTCAACCAATCATATCCCGGATACGCAAGTGGCGAAAACACAACCATTGCCGTATAGGACAGCAAGCTGATTATCCCCAATATTCCAAGCATTCGTAACCTTTTTTCTATCATATTCCATCAATCCTTCCGAAAAAAATCTCTGACTCTGGTTCCTGTGTCCCCACCGGCTCCACAGCTTCGGGAACTCTCTCTACATCAATGTGAATGCTGCCCGTTGCCTTCTGCCCCACGACGACGATGGGATAGATGCCGTCCATTGGAGCCTCCACAGTAAACTCCTTCACAGTTCCGTCGCCTTGATAGAGTGCAGTCCCATCAGGCACCGTAATCTTCATATCCAGCGACCCCTTCTCCACCGCAAATTGAATTTTTAGCGTGTCGCCCGCTTTCAGTTTCAGCGTATGTGTGTCCGTCCCATTCATCGCTTTGATATCCAAGGCATAGGAATCCGCATTCTTCACACTATTTCCTTCAAAGGTAGAGGCAACTGCGCACCCAGCCAGATTAAGCAGGAGGACGCAGAGGATAAAAAATGTACCAATTTTCATCTGATATTTCATCATGGTTTCCTTTCCAAATAGAGATTTTTCTCTAAATCTATCCTTTCTGATTTCAAGACTTCCCAAAGTGACGATATGCCAGAAGACCGAAATGTGGAGAGTGCCATCATGATGTAGCCCAGCGGCAAAAACGTACACACAAGGTATGAGCCGAACAGGAAATCAGCGACCAGACATACCATGAAAAGAAATACCGTAATTGTTACGACTGTTGAACCGATTTCAGAAATTGTTCTGTTCATATTTACTTTCTCCCTTGCTTTGTTGCATATTGAACGCCTCAGTCTTTCTTATCTTTCTTTTTTCCAAATTTTCTCAGGTGCCTACAGAATTCCGAGCAGCATCATACCTGCTGTAGTTCCCTCCGCTTCGTCTCCGGCCTGCTCCGACTCGCGGAGTTGCTTCAAGTTCTCCGCCACCTCTGCATTATTGGCAGTTAACATTCCCAATGTTTCACATTTATCCATGTCGGCGCAGTTTCCACAGGTATGTAAATTCTTCACTGCGGCGCATTTTCTTATCGCACACAAATCGCTGCAATAATATGTCTTTATGCCATCCACTCGGCAGCCGACGCAGTTAATATGCTCGGGTTTTATTTCTGTCTGGTTCATCCCGCTCCACTCTTCAGCAACCCTTTGACGCAATGCGTCGTCATTGTTAAGCGTCGCCGTTCGCGCATCGCATTTTCCACAGTCAAGACCGCAATAGGCAATTAGATTTTTCATTTCCGATTTCTCCTTATATTTCATTCTTATGTATTTCAAGGCACGGTGACTTGAATCACTGTCGGGTTGGCCTCCGCAACGAATATCATCCCATCATACAATTCCGCAGGGGAACGCCAGATCCGATAGCTCTGCGGCAGCAGATTATAAATAGGGCTGTACATCTCACCCAGCGATCCCATATAGGAGTATTCCATAACCTGCTTTTTCAGACCCGAGGTTTCCGGAACTTCATTGAAATTCAGCCAGCATATTTGAAAACCCGCCTCTTTTGCGGCTTTCGCAAGGGGATCGTAAGAATAAAAAGTATGTGTGACCCGCTTCCCCTCATTTCCTTTCGGCAGATTGCAAACAGCTTTGTAAAAGTCCGTTCCAATCGCAAAATAACCGTCTCCCAGCTCATCCGCCAGAAGATTGCCCATGACCTTATCCTCTGCTCCGTAGTTGCCGGACTGTTCGATATGGCCGTTGTGACCGGATATAAAAATACAAGGATTGCCGCACTTTTCCTCCTGGTCCAGAATCCACAGAATGTTCTCTGCCATCAACTTGTCCCGGAGCCCAATTCCCTCCGGCGAGTCAATCACCCTGCCAAGGGCAATATTCTGAAGAAGGACTTCTGCGAAATGGATTGACTGCGGATTGCTTTCTTCCCCGGACTGTTCCAGAGCATTCCGAACTTTTGTGATGACATCTTCAATTTGCTCAGAAGTGTATGAACTCTTGAATTGGTCAGTATCCCAAATCGCGTCCAGATCCTTAGTATCCACTCCGGCGGCTTTTGCCGACTCCAGAAGATATCGATAATTATGTTCGATTCGCTGCATATCAAAACCGTAGAACCGCAGATCTTCCCCGGCATCCGCTGACAGATTGTATTCCCGCATCCAGGAAATCAGATTTGCCATTTCCTCCGTTCTGTAAATCGCAAACCCGATGGCCGCCGCTGCTTCCTCTGCTGTCCCATCTCCTCCGTGAATATAACGGTTCACTGCCTCGCATCCGCCGTAGTCTCCTTCCAGAGCAAAAGCCCGGACACCCGCTTGTTCCACCGCTAACCTAAACACATCAAGCTTGAGCTGCTGAAATTCTGCATTTCCATGGGTGGCCTCTCCTAACGCCACAATTCGCGTTCCATCAGGAATTGTAATATCCACAACTTGCCCTGCATACTTTGCCATTTCACCCGTATCAGCACATGGGCCGGTGCCAAACCCGCCAAAATGGGAAAAAACCAACCCTCCAATCAAAAAAACTGCTAATACCAAAAACAGTGCCGTCCACAGTATACGATGTTTTTTCTTTTTATTTTGCATAAATTCTGTCCCCTTTTCCATTCTTTTTCTTATCTCATTTGAAGATAGAGGCTGATGCATCAGCTCCCATTTTCGGTTTTGCCACCATTCTACCAAAGCCGTCGCCACGCGGATAGTTCATTTTGGTAGTCGTTTGTGTCAATTTTATAGCTTCAAAAATCTACTCAACGCACCGGTCAGAGCAAGATACACGCTCCCAGGTCTACGGTGTTTTTGCAGAGGCGGCACAACATCCCCGCCATATTGCCGAAGTTCTTTTTCTGGAACATTCATTTCCATATGTTCAGCTTTTGCCCATTCAGGCGTACTCATCAGTTCAGCTTGCAGTTCCTTGAACCAAAAGTCATTAATCCATTGTATTGTAGTTTCCTCCTAATAAAAAACGCAAAACCGTCTGACTCCCCTGGAGGAGTTCAGTGGCTCTGCGTCATAGCGTCTGGCTCATGGATGATTTCTGTATGAAATTGCTTGATATTGACAAGAAATTCTTCCTTGCATCGTGGACAGAAGATGGGCTGATGAAACAGCACCGTGTCTGAACGCACCTTTGTCCGGGTGTTCCCGCCGCAGACGGGGCAGGGAACCCATTTCACCTCGATTATCTTCTTCACTTGTTATCCTCCTGTGCTCTCTTAACTCATTCCTTTTGTATCAAATCCCGAAAGGCAGCATCCCGGTCAAATTCCCCCGTCGCAAAACCTGGAATCTCTTTGATCGCCTTGTAGATACTGATACTGAACCCGGTAAGGATCTGCCCGATCTCCCGGTCGGAATAGGGGCAGTCGCCGGTTACGATCAGCGTAGACAAGCTGTGGACCACCAGCCACAGGTCGCGGAAATATCGATCCGCCTCCTGCGGGCTGATATGATAAATGCTTGTAAGCGAGGGCTGAACAAGATCCTGCATATGCTGCATTGTTGCGAAGGCACTGCGCTCCAGGTCATCCGACTTGATCAAAAACAGCAGACGGTACAGTTCCGGTTCTTCTCTGGCAAAACGGATATACTGTGTCCCAAAGCCGAAAAACGAAATTTTCTCCTTCAGCCCTGCCATTAGATATTCGTTAAACAGCCGCTCCGCTGTGACGTATACCTCCGCCTTTGCCGTATCCATGGTGCCAAAGCAGGTAAAAACCGGTTGGGTAGAGGTTCCGAGTTCTTCTGCAAGTGATTTTGCCGTCAAAGTTGCGGCTCCTTTCTTCCGCACGACCCGAACAGCCGCATCCACCATTTCTTCTCTTGTAAATTTATTCTTCGGAGCCATATCTGTCATCCTTTCTATAATAGCTTCCAATATATATCATTTGATATATATTGGAAGCTATTATATTACCAGTTTTCCAACATGTCAATAAGGAAAAGTTTTCCGGTGCTAAATGATTTTGTCAGGTTACTAACCTGAATACATGGTTCGTTCATAAAAAAATCCTCCTTGTTTTCTTTACAAGAAGGATTTTAGCATCTCCCCTTTAGAGGAGAGTCAAGAGGACCAAATCAGACAACAGGAACATAAAGTCCGTGCGAACTGATTCAGTCCTGAAAGCATAATTAAGCCTGTTCCTGCACGAAGCGGATCATTTCCTTTGCATCTTCTTCAGCAGCTGCATGGGCGGTATACATCTGGTTGCCCATGGCTCCGGAGAGAATGTCAGGAATGCGCTCGCACATGACGATCTGGCTGCCGTAGCGGGCCAGTACCTCTTCATGCGAATGCACATAATGATGGATATCTCTCCGTCCTGCATAGACACAGAAATGATCTTCATTGCGTTCCGGCAGCAGGCGTCTGTCTGCGGTTACCATATCCGCCCAGATCTGATATACATCTGTGGAATGGGCAAAATTCATCATATCCGGTGTATAGCCGCCGGCGGGACGCATGTTGACTTCCAGACCAACGAAATCTCCTGCTTCTCCCAATCCTTTTCTCGCTGTCTTCAGGCGGAAAAATTCCAGATGCACAAAACGGCTTTTTACTTCAAAAGCCTTAACAGTGGCGCGTCCAAGACGGGCCAGCTCTTCCGGCATCCGGTCAACGGTGTAATAACCCAGATCCAGCTGTTCATTGACGATATCCATAATGGACGGCGGCCATGCAGTCATGGATTCAAACAAAGGTTCACAGTGTGAATCGGTAATTGCATCGTAGGAGAAAATGTCGCCGTCAATAAATTCTTCCATTACATAGGGAACCTGAGGCTGATGGGCAAAGAAATCTTCAAATGCAGCATCATTTTCCAGTTTAAAGGTATCTGCTGCTCCCACTCCGATGTCCGGCTTTACAATGACAGGATAACCGACTTCATCGAGAAAAGCCTTTGCTGCTTCTCTCGTGGTAATCTTGTGGCAGCGGGCCGTCGGAACACCTGCCTTTGCATAATAGGGTTTCATAGCGGATTTGCTCTTATAGCGGCCGATATCCTGCAGACTGGCACCTGTTGTAATATTGAAATCGGTTCTCAGTTTTGCATCCTGTTCCAGCCAGTATTCATTGTTGGATTCCAGCCAGTCGATTTTACCGTATTTAAATGCGAAAAATGCCACTGCGCGATAAACTTCATCGTAATTTTCCAGAGAATTTACTTTATAATACTCGGTAAGAGCTCCCTTCAGCTGACCTTCCAGGGCATCATAGGGGGTATCTCCGATTCCCAGCACATTGGCGCCGTTTCTGCGGAGACGATCGCAGAAATTCCAGTATGTATGAGGAAACTGGGGGGAAATAAAGATAAAATTCATGATAATCTTCCTTCTTTCTTTTGTGCGGACCTGTCTGCAGATATCTGACCGGATATTTTATCGCACAGATATCCGGTCATTGCATACTTATATCCTACTGCATTACTATGTTATATGATAGTGTAAATTATCTTAGCACAACTGGAAGATACTGTCAATCAAAGTCTCTGAATTCCCCGAAGTTCTGAATGTTTTTCAGTTTTCAGCTTGACTTGAAAAAGAAATCATGATAATATGCACTATCGGAATCGGATTTTTGATGCTGTATCCGGTTTCGTGTCAGCGCCAGTACCTTCTGCCAAGGAAGGTTGACGAGGTGAAAGGTGATCGAAAATTCGGCGGATGCCTTTCCGTATGCCGGATGCGTGATGTATTGACCAAATATGCAGGTAACTGCAAAACAGAAGCAATACAGCCGGATATATAGGTACATATCGACCATTTCTCATATATTTTCATATAATGTTACTGTTCAGAGGCAGCACTGAAAACACGGCCTGCTTTGAACAGTTACCATATTCAGGGCGTTGTGCCCTGTGTCTTTCATGATACCCATATAGTAGTGACAGCATGTTTTTAACAGATATACAGTTTTATTTCAGCAGGTATACTCGGTACACCCTTTTCTTTTTGTACCCTGTTTTATACGGCAGCTTTACGCCTGCCTGGTGCAGACAGATCTGCCTTTAAAGTTTTGCCGTGCTGAGGATTTACTGTGCTCAGATTTTATTTTATTTGAGATTTTATTATTGTCAGAAAAGGAGATCTTAATATGTGTGGAATTATTGGTTATACTGGTCCTGCAGCTGTGAAAAATATCTTACTGGAAGGCCTTGCCCAGCTGGAATACCGCGGCTATGACAGTGCGGGAATCGCCATTGCAAAAGAGGACGGCTCCATTTATATTGAGAAACAGACCGGTCAGGTGGCAAATCTGAAAGCAATCTGTGATCAGGCAGATGATGACGGTCACTGCGGTATCGGACATACCAGATGGGCTACCCACGGCGGTGTAACCCGTCCCAATACCCATCCTCATCAGGCTGGAAAAGTAACACTGATCCATAACGGTATCATCGAAAATTATCACGAAATCATTGAAAAATATAATCTGAAGGATCAGCTGATCAGCGAAACCGATACGGAAGTTGCTGCTGCTCTTCTGAACCATTTCTATAACGGAGATCCGGAAGAAGCCATCAAAAAAGCAGTTCGGGAACTGGAAGGAAGCTTTGCATTCTGTATCCTGTTTGAAGGTTTTACCGACCGCATTTACTGCATCCGCAATGTAAGCCCGCTGGTGGCTTCTTCCACTTCGGAAGGCAGTCTGGTGGCATCCGATATCACAGCGGTGATCAAATACAGCAAACAGTATTTTGTAGTTCCCGAATACCATCTGATGGTTCTGTATCAGGATCATATCGATCTGTTCAACGAAGAAGGTACCAAAGTGGAACCCGAAATTCTGGAGGTGAACTGGGATGTGGAATCCGCTCAGAAGATGGGCTTCCCTCATTATATGCTGAAGGAAATCCACGAACAGCCCGAATCCATCATGAAAACCATCACACCCCGCCTGAAAAACGGTCTGCCCTGCTTTGAAGAAGAAGGAATTGATGATGCATTCTTCAAAGATTTTACCAGTATTAACGTGGTTGCCTGCGGTACAGCCATGTATGCAGGTATGGTTGGAAAAGCAGTCATTGAACCGGTTGTAAAAATTCCGGTTACCGTTAATATTGCATCCGAATTCCGATACAGCACGCCGCTGATCGATAAAAACACGCTGACTATCGTTGTTTCCCAGTCCGGCGAGACGATTGATACGCTGGCCGCCCTGCGTCTGGCCAGATCCTGCGGTTCCAAAGTACTGGCAATCGTGAATGTTAAAGGCTCCTCCATTGCCCGTGAAAGCGATTACGTACTGTATACACACGCAGGCCCTGAAATCGCCGTAGCAAGCACGAAGGCTTACTCCGTACAGCTTTCTGTCTTCTACCTGCTGGCCTGCAAATTTGCCCTGGTACGCGGTATTTTCGATGAAGCACAGGGAAGAAAATTCATTGACAATCTGTATCAATGTGTAGATGCCATCTCCGGCGTTCTGGAACATAAAGAGATCATCGAAAAGGCAGTTGCTCACCTGAAAGATGCAGAACATGCCTACTACATCGGCCGCGGACTGGATTATGCATTCTCCATGGAAGGCGCACTGAAGCTGAAGGAAGTCTCCTATGTTCATGCAGAAGCCTACGCAGCAGGGGAATTAAAGCACGGTACCATCGCCCTGATCGAAGAAGGAATCCCGGTTGTTGCATTTGCCACACAGGATGCAGTTTACAACAAGACGATTTCCAATATCCGTGAAGTAAAAGCAAGAAATGCCTACGTAATCCTGATCACCAAGGAGAATGCGGAAGTTCCCGAAGGGGTATGCGACCTGCATCTGACAGTACCGATTGAAGATGATCTGTTCACCGGACTTCCCACGGTCGTGATCCTGCAGCTGATCGCCTACTACACTTCCACCGCAAAAGGACTGAATGTTGATAAGCCCAGAAATCTGGCCAAATCGGTAACGGTGGAATAAACAATAACAATACAGTAGCGAATACACCAAATAAATACGCCGGTACAGAGCAGCAGTTACTCTGTACCGGCGTGTTTGTTTGATGATTTATCTTCTTAAATTATTCTGAAATCAATACATATCGCTTTATATTTTATGCTTCATGTTCCCCGCATTCGTCAGCATGCTCATGGTTATGGCAGATGGAGCCGGTGGAAACCAGTTCGCCGCGCAGATATTTTTCTACTGCGGCCTGTGCATCGCCCTGAATACCGATGATAACTTCCACGCCGCGTTCATTAAAGATATCTACTGCTCCGCCGCCCATGCCGCCGGCGATGATCACCTGTGCGCCGTTATCAGCAAGGAAGTTGGGCAGAAAACCGGGACGGTGACCCGGATTCGGTACGGAGTTGACCGCAGTGATCTTACCGTCTGAAGTATCAAAAAAGATAAAGTTTTCACAATGACCAAAATGACCGGCAACGGTCTTTCCCATAGCTGCTACTGCAATTTTCATATTATAATTACTCCTTTTCTATCATTTTTATAATCCAAGCAGTTTGCTTGTTGTATTAAAAATATCTTTCAGTGCATCCCTTGCCGGGCAGTCGATGTCGGCAATGCTGAGACCTTCATTGATAGCTCTGGATGCACTTTTGTCATAAGGGATTTTTCCTGCAAAGGGAATGTTTTCTCTCTCACAGAAGGTTTCAATTGCCTGCGTATTTTCAGGACTCACATCCCATTTGTTGACACAGACTGCCAGCCTGGTCTGAAATGTTTCGGCAGTCCGGATCAGACGCTGCAGGTCGCTGATACCGGAACGGCTTGGTTCCGCTACCACCAGTACCAGATCCATTCCACTGACGGAGGCGATCACCGGGCAGCCGATTCCGGGAGAACCGTCGATAATGGCAAGAGGAGTGTCCGGTGCATGCTTCAGCATTGCCATTTTCACATCGTTGACCAGTTTTCCCGAATTGCCGCGGCCCATCTTTAAGGCTGCTGTGGAAAATACGCCGTCGCCCAGATAAAGTTCTTTTCTGCCTGCCAGATCTTCAACCAGTTCAATGGCATGCTGCGGACAGACGTAAGCACAGACACCGCATCCCTCGCAGGCATATTCATTGACCCGGTATGTATCATCTGCCTTTTCCAGTGCATGAAAGCGGCAGTGTTCCTGACAGATCCCGCATCCGATACATTTAGCAGGATCGATAACCGCTTTTTCGCCGCCGAAGAAATCAGTGACAGCAGGCTCCCCTGTTTCCTGCAGGACAAGATGCAGATTAGGTGCATCCACATCACAGTCCGCCAGCGCTTTCGCCCGGGCGAAATGGATAAATGCTGCTGCCGTGGTGGTTTTACCGGTACCGCCCTTACCGCTGAGAATCAGAAGACGCTTCATAATGCACCTCCGATCTTTTCAAACAATTCCGTAAAAATTCTGTGCCCCTGTTTACTCTTTTCGAAAACAACCTGCCCGTCGGCAGTCAGCGCTGCGATTTCCGGATCATAGGGAATTCTTGCAAGAACCGGCAGGCTGTTTTCTGCGCAGAACTGCTCCAGCGGTTCATAAGGGGTCTCCTGTTTGTTTATGACAACACCGCATTTTCTGCCCAGCAAAGCAGCAAGTTCATGGACCATTTTGAAATTATGGAAACCGAATGCTGTAGGCTCGGCCACCAGAACACAGTAATCCGCATCCATGATACTTTCCATAACAGAGCAGGCACTTCCGGGCGGGCAATCAATGATGGTCGGTCCCTGTGCCTGTTTCAGCGCTTCCCGAATGACCGGAATACCTGATGCCTCGCCGGGATTCAGGATACCGCTTACGATGCGGATGCTTCCATGATTGCCAATCTCGAGGGTCCCAACCGGTTTTGGCTTTTCGGTAATGGCATGTTCCGGACATACCATCATGCAGCCGCCGCAGCTGTGACAGACTTCGGGAAACAGCATGGGTTTTTCTTTTATGTACATCAGGGCGTGAAAACGGCAGAACTGTACGCATTTTTTACAGCCGGTGCATCTGTCTGCATGGAAATCCGGCAGCAGGGAACTTACGGTGTACTCCTGAACGTTTTCCGGTTTCAGAAATAACCGTCCGTTGGGTTCCTCCACATCACAGTCAATATATACAGCCTTTCCTGCCGCCGCAGCAAGATTGACTGCAATCAGCGTTTTGCCCGCACCGCCTTTTCCGCTTAAACAGGCGATTTTCATTGTACTCCGTGAAAACCGCCATGGAATTTTGTCAGTTCACTGAGTTTTCCTTCCTTCCATGCGGTCAGATCATCCGCGGCGGCCTTATTGGCAGATTGATAGATTTTCATATCGGCAGCTTTAAATACATCCGCTGCATTCTGTCCGCAGCGAACGGTGATCAGCACATTCACACCGTTGTCAACCAGAAACTGGGCGGCCTGAATGCCTGCACCACCCTGTGCCTGAGCTGCAGGATTTTCTGCAATATTTTCTGTAATAGTATCCTCATTGTCTTCATGGAACAGAAAATACGGTGCACGGGACAGAACAATACAGACATCCTGTTTGTTTTCATCCAAAGGAATTGCAATTTTCATGACTTTCTCCTCCTCCATTGCCATACGATTCCACAGCCCTGCTCTCCCGATCCGGCACTGTGGTTTCTGTTTGCATATATAGCAAAACGGGAAATTTCCTGTTTTGCTATAGTATAAGTCTGTTTTTGACATATGTCAATAACTTTTTCTGACATATGTCAAAAAAGCTCCCTTATCAGACCATTTACTGACCTGATAAGAGAGCCTTCTGCAGAAACGTAATTGAATTGTTATCTATTTATTTACCTGTTCATCCTCTGGCAGCACAGCTGCTTTGTCTTCCAGTGATATTTCTCCGGCTGTACCTTACGCCAGTTTGCCGAGATCAATCCGGTCAAATCCTGACAACAGCTCTGCCACAACGGCTTTCATGCGGTCACAGTCACCGGGTCTGACGCCTTCGATGTTCAGGGGCATCAGCGGTTCATGCAGGGACATGCGAAGCAGCAGCCAGCCTTTGATTTCTTCCGTATCAAAGCTGATGCGGACGCCTTCAAAAGAATTGGGAGCAACCTTCAGTCCTTTCGCAAGAGCACGTTCTTCAAATACCTTTAAAGCTTCCCGTCCGTATACACCGAAATCATCACCTGAGATCTTCATACGGATTTCGATTTCTTCAAATCCGGGCTTCAGAGCTTCCACATAGCTGCCGATCTTCTTTCCTTCCTTATTGGCTTTTGCAGCGGAAATCAGGAGCTTTACTGCCATGTAGGCGCCATCATCCAGATAATAATTTTCTTTCAGCGCACCGTGGCCGGAGGTTTCAATGGCCAGAGGAGAAACCACACCGGATTCGTTCAGACGCTTGCATTCATTGATTACGTTCTTGTAACCGCGTTTGAAACGATGCTGTTTCATGCCGAGATGACCTTCCAGGAAATCCTGCAGACGATCAGATGTAACGGAATCGGTTACGATGGTGCTGCCCGGATATTCATCAGCCAGTATGGCAGCCATCATGGCAATAATGGCATCACGGTTGATTTCAGATCCGTCGGGAAGCACTGCGGACATACGATCTACATCCGTGTCGAAAATAATACCCAGATCAGCGTGGTTTGCCAGAACAGCCTGTCTGATGGCTTCCATGGCCTGCTTGTTCTCGGGATTGGGTATATGGTTGGGGAACATGCCGTCAGGTTCCAGGAACTGGCTGCCTGTAGTATCAGCGCCGAGAGGCTTCAGCACCTTTTCCACAAAGAAACCGCCTGCGCCGTTGCCTGCATCTACAACGATCTTCAGCCCTTTCAGGGGTTCCTCATAACATTCTGCCGAGTTCACACCGGCACGGATCTTATCGCAGAGATGTGCGCTGTAGCTGGAAATCAGATCGGCCTCTTCCACGGCACTGCAGTTTCCTTCTGCTTCGGAAAGTCCCTCTGCAATATTCAGGATATCAGTAATATCATCATGTTCCAGACCGCCTTCCACGTCAAAAAACTTCATACCGTTGCGGTGGAAAGGCAGATGGCTTGCCGTGATCATGATGGAACCGTTGTATTTGAATTCATCGTACACGGTTGACATGAACATGGACGGTGTGGAAGCCAGATGGCAGTCCACAGCCTTTGCGCCCTGCGCGGTAAGACCCTTTAAGATTGCTTCTTTCAGCATCTCTGCCGTAATACGGGAATCATGTCCCACGCCGATTTTCAGTTCAGAAGCAGGAATACCTGTCTTTTTCGAAAGCCAGATTACAAAAGCCTGACTGATCCGATTCGCATCGGAAGGAACAAAATTTACATCTTCTCCGGGAACGCCGGGGGCAGCAATCCCTCTGACATCGGTGCCGTTCTGTAATTTTAAAAGCATAATCAAATCCTCCAAATATGTGATATACATTCACTTTCCATCCTGTAAGGTGCGGGCTCACCGGATGGAAATGATACTGCTATATCATTCTGACGGCTTTAGTATAACATAGTGAAAAAACGGTTGCAAGATAAAGCAGGGAAAAGTATTTGACAGATTTGCAGGGCAGATGCTATAATGATGTTCCAAAACCTTTACAGGATGTGGATTTTTCTAGATGAATTCTACTTTTCGCCACACAATTGCTTTTCTGGTAATTGTGTGGTTTTTTAATGCTCATTTTACCTGCAAACATTTAATTTAAAGGAGTGATTTATTTTGGAACAGACCTATATGAAGGAAAAACCGATTCTGCAGTTGGTGCTTTCCATGTCGCTGCCCATGGTGCTTTCCATGACCGTAAATTCCCTGTATAACATTGTGGACAGTCTTTTTGTGGCCCGTATCAGTGAGAATGCCATGACCGCGCTTTCTCTGGTATTTCCCATACAGAATCTGGTCAATTCGGTGGCTGTAGGCTTTGCCATCGGCATCAATGCCATGATTGCCTTTTTCATGGGCGCGCAGGAACAGAAAAAAGCTGACCGGACCGCGTCTGCCGGCGTGCTGCTCAGTATTCTTCACGGTCTCATTATGATGGCAGTCTGTATCCTGATCATACCCGGTTTTCTAAAACTGTTTACTTCAGACGCAGAGGTTATCGATCTGGGCGTGCGGTATTCCAACATTGTGTTCGGCTTTGCTGCCGTGATCACACTGGGATGTGCATTTGAGAAAATTTTCCAGTCCGTCGGCCGGATGACCGTGTCCATGGTCAGCATGCTGTGCGGCTGTATCATCAATATTATTCTGGACCCTGTTCTGATCTTCGGCCCCGGTCCCTTTCCTGCATTGGGAATGGAGGGAGCAGCCATTGCCACCGTAACCGGTCAGGTGATTTCTCTTGTAGTTTATCTGATTTTCTGTCTGGTACGTCCTCTTCCCGTAAGGATCCGACTGAAATGCCTGACAGATTATATGGTGGATTCGTCTATTCAGGCAGAAAACACCTCTGCCTGCGGGAAAGATTTACACATGGGGACAGAAAAATCCGGAAAAAAGGAATTACTTTTCATGCTCCGAAGAATATACGCCATAGGAATTCCTGCAACGTTGAATATGGCTCTGCCGTCTCTGATGGTTTCCTCTTTGAATTCCATTCTTGCAGTCTATTCTCAATCCTATGTGGTGGTACTGGGAGCCTACAATAAACTGCAGACCTTTCTTTACCTGTCCTCCAATGGTATTGTACAGGGAATCCGCCCGTTGATCGGATACAATTACGGGGCCGGTGAGCATAAGCGTGTGAAAAAAATTTATAATCTTTCTCTTTCCCTGATCGTGGGAATGATGATTCTGGGAACTGTTTTATGCCAGCTGATTCCCGGTCAGCTGATCGGTCTGTTCAGCAGCAGCAGGGAAACCGTAGAAGCCGGTGCCGCCGCCCTGCGCATCATCAGCATTGGATTTGTATGTTCTGCCCTTTCCGTCACCTCCTGCGGTGCACTGGAAGGACTGGGAAAGGGGCTGCCGTCCCTGATGATCTCCCTTTCCAGATATGTTGTCATTATCATTCCGGCTGCTTTTGTGCTGAGCCGTTTCTTTGGCGCTGCCGGTGTCTGGCACGCTTTCTGGATTACGGAACTGGTATCCGCCGTTGTGTCATTTTTTGTATACCGGAAAGCTTGATATCCATTCCGCCAGCATCTGATAAACCTGCTCCCTGTTTTCCACATTGACTGTGATCAGTTCCACGGACGGGTGATTTCGTATTTCATCCAGAAATCCGCCCGGACGGATCTGAACCACACCCAGAACAGGGATTTTTCCTTCCAGAGCCTGCAGAATAGCATCATGGAAACGGGTGCAGGCCGCTTCTCTGATTCCAATCTCGTCCATCAGGAGCAGTTCACAGGCAGGCGACGGCTGCAGCAGAGCCGGTCCACGGGTCTCAAAAACGTCTTCAAAAACCTGAAAATGGGGTTGTCCCCCATTAAATCTCCGGTAAAATATCCGATTTCCGGTGCTAATCGGCTCAGTACCGTCAGCCGGAATCATGTGAACATAACTTCCGCCATCTTTATCCCATGGACCGCCCAGAGTACGGAAGCCTTCAACCTTCGGTTCGGCAGCGGCAAGAGCACGGTTGATTGCCGTACTCTTGCCTACCTGGATTTCACCGGTCAGAAAAATATTTTTCATGACTCGTCCATCCTTTGATGAGTGATACTA
This sequence comes from Lachnospiraceae bacterium, assembly GCA_028724245.1. Taxonomy (GTDB): domain Bacteria; phylum Bacillota; class Clostridia; order Lachnospirales; family Lachnospiraceae; genus TWA4. Next base: position 34,536 of record JAQYDI010000003.1, on the reverse strand, counting down.
TGTAAAAATTATGTGACAATATATTAAACGGCAGGTTTAGTTTTTCAGGGTGGAATTTCCAAGCAGTTCCTGCATTTCTTCGTCTGTCAGATCATAACGGTAGAACAGCTTGAAGAAATCCTTCACTTCCTGTTCGATATCATAATCAAATACTTCCGGATACAGCATATTGCCCAGCCAGCGTACACCGATCATACGGTTGGGTCCCGGGGGACGTCCGATCCAGTTGTATGGTTCTGCAGGAATCTCAAAATAATTGTTTCCTGAGATTGCTTTCAGCGCCTGCCATGTTTCATCTTCCCCAACTGTTTCATAAATGCTGCCGCTTGCAAATGCAATTACATCGGGATCCCATGCCATCAGCTGTTCCATGGAAACGCTGCCGCCGCCCTGAGAGGTCTGCGCATCGTCCTGCTGTACGACCATCTGCGCACCGACCAGTTCAAATATCTGTGCATGAATGGTACCTGCGATCATGGTAGAAAGGCCATCTTCCCCTTCTCCGTAATATACAGTTACCCTGTCTTCTTCAGGAATGGAAGCCGCCTTTTCCTTTGCATCCTTCAGCACTTCTTCACAGTAGGATGCCAGTTCTTCCCCGCGTTCTTCCTGACCGAGAAGTTTGCCCATGGTACGGAATGCCGCAGGATTTTCCTCCAGATTTGCTTCAACAAGAATGACCGGAATACCCAGCTGTTCCTGAAGCGCATCCAGGTCAGCCTTGTATTCCTCATCCCATTCTCCCACATCGATGATTACTTCGGGAGCACTGGCCATGAGTGCTTCTCTGTTGAAGTCTTCAGAATTTCCATAGAATTTACCGTATTCCGGCAGATCCCAGAGGGACTTGTCAATATACTTCTGTGCGGTCTCGGACGGCTTTGAAGACCAGCCCACGATCACATCCGGATTTACCGCATAAATCATGATATTGGCCAGAGGGCCGCCGCAGGCTGCCCGGGTAATATTCACCGGCAGTTCCACTTCACGCCCGGTAGAGTCCGTAAAAATATACGTCTCCCCTTCAGAATCTGTCTGTGCAGCAGTTGAATTCTCTGCTGTCTGCTCTGCTGCCTGAGAAGTATCTTCTTTCGTATCCGAATTGCCGCCTGAGCCGCCGCACGCGGTCAGTGACAGGATCATAAGAAGGCTGAGAAGCAGAGCTGTCAATCTTTTCCATGTCTTTTTCATAAGTTCTCCTTTCTTTGGAAAATATTGTTTATTGCCATCGGTACGCAAACCTTTACGTGCCGCTCGACATCTTTTAATAAAACATCTGTCAGACGGATATCCACACTGTACAGTTCTTTCAATATTTCTTCCGTAAGTACCTCTTCCGGGGAACCTTCCTGAAAAAATCCGTTTTTCCCCACCGCGATGATCCGGTCTGCACACCAGAACGCATGATCGGGTGCATGTGTGATCATCAGAATGGTATATCCGACATCTGCCAGACGGCTGACCTGAGTCAGCACCTTGATTCCGTTACCGTAATCCAGATGAGTCGTTGGCTCATCCATTACAAGAAACTCCGTTTTCTGAGCCAGCGCCCGGGCAATCACTACCATCTGACGTTCCCCGCCGCTCAGCTCCGTATAATCTCTGTCTGCCAGATGGGAAATTCCCATACGGTCCAGCATTTCCATGGCAGTATCGTAATCCTGTGAACGGGGCGACGAAAATTCATTCATATTGGGATTGCACCCCATCACGACCACATCCTTTACCGCATAGGGAAAGGGAGGGACATGCCCCTGAGGCACATAGGCAACTGTTCTGGCGAAATCTTTTACCGTATAACTGCTTCCCGGTTTTCCGTTAATGGTGATCGTACCTCCCATGGGCTTTAACAGCCCCAGTACCGTTTTTAAAAGAGTTGTTTTGCCGATTCCATTGGGACCCACCAGACAGGCAACCTCTCCCTTTTTTACATGAAAGGAAACCGGTCCGACTACAGGCTTTCCCGCATGATATCCGCATATGAGACTGTCCACCTCAAGCATCTGATTCCTCCTTTGTAAATCTCCGTTTTATACGAACCCCCGTTTCGACCGTACCAGAAGCAGGAAAAAGAAAGGGGCTCCGATAACTGCCGTAATGATGCTTAACGGTACTTCCACCGTTAAAAGCATTCTGGCAAATGTATCCACCAGCAGCATAAATGCAGCGCCTGTCAGCATGGTTGCCGGCAGCAGTTTTCCATAATTGGCTCCCACGATCATTCTGGCAAAATGAGGAACCACAAGACCGACCCAGCCCACATTACCGCTGACACTGACGGACAATGATGTCAAAAGTGTAGCACATCCGATCATGATGCCCCGGTACAGACGTACATTGACCCCCAGCATCCGGGCTTCTTCATCTCCCAGAGACAGGATGTTGATCTTCCAGCGGGAAATCATGAGTATGACGCAGGCCGGAAGAAACAGCCAGAATACCTTCAGGTCGCCAAGCGTCGTGGATGCAATGCTTCCCATAAGCCAGAAAGTAATGGCCGGAAGCTTGGTATCGGTATCTGCGACAAATTTGATAAAAGAAACTGCAGCGTTAAACAGGCTGGATACCAGCATGCCGCACAGAATCAGGTTGACTACGGTATTGCTTCGTTTTGATACGATCCGGTTCATGACCGCCACCAGGCCTACCGCACAGATACCTCCCAGAAAGGCGGATGTCTGGATACCGGCACTGCTCATACCCACCAGAATCGCCATGGCAGCTCCGAAAGAGGCCCCGTTGGAAGCACCCAGAAGATCAGGAGAAACCACCGGATTTTTAAACAGCCCCTGATAAACAGCGCCCGACAGAGAAAGTGATGCGCCCACAATCATGGCTAACAGCGTTCTGGGCAGACGCACCCGAACCAGAGCCAGCTGGGCAGTATCCATCTTTGCACCGGTAATCTGTGCATACAGAGCCTCTGCCAGAGAATTGATGCTCACCGGGTATTTTCCAATGGAAATGGAAACCAGAAATACGAAAATCGTGAGCAGAAGCCAAAAAAACAGCTTTCCATTCTCTTTTTTCAAGGCATCTTCCTCCCCTTCGGCATTTTTTCAGCCATACTGTTCTGTTTTCTCATGACACGGGTATCCCACAGAACCGTACCGTAGCGATTGGTGCAGATATCGGTAAAAATACCGTTTTCCGAAAGCTTTAAAAGTCCCTCACAGACCTGTTTGATCTGTTCTTCCGAAAACTCCTGTCCGGGACACATACGCTTCAGTTTGTCCCGCACCATGTTGGGAGCAATGCGTCTGGGCTCCGTATAATCCAGCGTATAGTAATCGGTTTCCGGATAATAACCCAGAAGCCAGACCAGATTCAGCAGTGAATAAAACCAGTCTCCATTCCAGAAAGGTCTTGTATTCTGCAGGCCAAGGATTCCCGCAATCTCCGTTTCCAGACGGCTTTTGCTGTCGATGCAGCAGGTGTTGCAGCAGTATCCGCGGCTCATGGCGATCATTTTCTCCAGACTGTCATAGGAACTGACAGCCGGTGTCATACAGGAAAATACCAGATCAAAACGCCCGTTCCATCCCATTTCTTCCACCGTGGTGTTTTTAAAATCACAGGCAGTAAAGGAAACATTGTCTATCCCCTGCTCCTGACAGTATTCGCTGCCGAACTGGAGCATCCTGGGAGAAATATCAGTTCCTTCGGCATAACGGACTCTTCCTGCAAATGCGGCCACAAAACGTCCGGGACCGCAGCCGATATCGATCACATCCGCTTCCGGATGAAAGATTCCTTTTGCAGTCAGCAGACGGACAGCCTCCGAAACCCGCCGGTTCGTCACTCTGGACATGGCGCTGTCCTGATCCAGTTCCTGCGCCCATTCATCAGCCCGTTCATTCCAGGCTTTCTCGGTATGTGAAAGCCCGCTTCTGTTCTTTTTATGTTCCCAGAGGGAACGATAATATTCAAAAAGTTCTTTCTGTTCCATAATATTCCTTTCAAAAAATAGAATCTCATTCAAAAAAAATCCATACCGAAAAGGTATGGAAATCGTACTTTAATAAAGCCTGCCGCATCGGAATGGCCTCATCCCACCTGTCACCCGGCAAACCTTTCATCCATCTTCCTTTTCGAAAAAGATATCCTTCCCCGGAATATCTTCTGCATGGTCGGTGATCTGATTCCCACAGACAGATTCTTATCAACACATCTGCCCAAAACTTCTTTCAGAAAACTCCGCCACACGGGAAGGCTCTGCCGTTTCCAGCAAGAACCCCGTGAATCCACCGGAAAATCCCCGGCAGGATTCAGGCCGCACACCCATGAGTATCAAAACTTTTAGCATATACGGCTCGGAAAACACAGTATTTTTGTTGTTTTGTACTAATAGATTATCATTCCTTTCATGTTTTGTCAATATTTTAAACAAAAGAAAATTAGAAAAAGAGATAAAAACATAATAAAAATACACAAAAGAAAATAAAAACCTCTTGTTTTATCATACGTTCTGTGTTATTTTGAAAAAAAGGCACTGGTTCGAATCTCCAGCTGCAAAACCTCTGACTGATTCTGAACCAATGCGGCAAAGGAGGATACGGAAATATGAAATTTGACATGAAAAACAGCGTTACACGGCAGGAGGCGCTCTCTTTGATGAGGGAACACTGGACATTTTCCAGAGAACAGGAACTCGTTTCTCTTAAGGATTGTCTCGGGCGGGTAACAGCAGAAGATATTTTTTCACACAATACGCTGCCGGTTTTCCGGGCTTCCTGTTTTGACGGCGTCGCGGTCCGTTCGACAGATTTCCAGAATGGAATGCCGGATACTTCCGCATGGGTAAAAGGCAGGGACTTTGTCCGTGCCGATACGGGAGACGATTTCCCTGATGCCTTTGATACGGTAATTGCCATTGAGGATGTGATTCTGGAGGGAGAAGGGCTGCGGTTTGCCGATGATTTTGTATTTGATTCCAAAGAAGAAACCGTAGATCCGGCCGGCACCATTGTCCGGTCCGGTGCGCTGCTGGTACCGGCACATACACGGATCACGCCGGAGCTGATGGCTTCTCTGGCCATGGGCGGTGTCACCGAGATTCCTGTGATCCGTCAGATGAAAGTTGCGTTTATTCCCACCGGAAGTGAATTGATTCCCGTGGGACAGAAGCCTGAACGGGGACAGAATGTGGAAACGAACGGTCTGATGCTTTCCGGTCTTCTCTCTCAGAGAGGTGCACAGGTCATCTGCCTCCCCATCGTTCGTGATGATGTAAAAGAACTGGAAGCGGCGCTGGATCAGGCGCTTTCCATGGCAGATATGGTACTGATCAACGGGGGGTCTTCCCGCGGTGAAGAGGATTACAATTCTCATCTGCTGAAACGGCGCAGCAGCTTTTTCCGCCACGGAGTCCGGGCAGTTCCGGGAAGACCGGTGGCATTTTCCATTATTGATGAAAAACCGGTCATCAATGTACCGGGGCCGGTGGCAGCCGCTTATCTGGCTGAACACTGGTGCCTGTCTGCACTGGTCTGCCACTATTACGGACTGCCTGCACCGCAGTATCCCGTGGTTTCTGCGGTACTGGATCAGCCGGTGAAAAAGCGTCCCGGATTCGAACTGATTGCACGGGTTGCGCTGCGTTATACCGCAGAGCAGGGCTATATTGCAACGCCTGTTTCCTGGGGAGATGATGGAATCCCCGGATTTTTACTGGAAACAGACGGATTTCTCAATGTCCCTGCCGATACAAATGCACTTTCAGCAGGGGATACTGTAGAAGTGGAACTTCTGAAAACTCCGGAACTGATAAAAGGGCGATCATAAGAGGGCGGTAAAATCATGCTGAAAATTGCTATTTACGGAAAAGGCGGAATCGGAAAATCCACTACTGCAGCCAATCTTTCCGCAGCGCTTTCCGATTCCGGTCTGCAGGTCATGCAGATCGGCTGCGATCCCAAATCAGATTCCACCAGCCTGCTGATGGAAGGACAGGAGGTTCCCACTGTGCTGGACATTCTGCGGGAATCTCCGGATGCTCTGACGCTGGAACGTGTAGTTCATGAAAGCAGGTCAGGCGTACTCTGTGTGGAAGCCGGCGGCCCCACGCCCGGTATCGGCTGCGCCGGGCGGGGCATTATCACCGCTTTTGAAAAGCTGGAGGAACTGCATGCCTATGAAATCTACCGGCCCGATGTGGTGATCTATGATGTGCTTGGCGATGTGGTATGCGGCGGTTTCGCCATGCCTCTGCGCAGAAAATATGCTGACTGCGTTTTTATTGTCACCTCAGGAGAAAAAATGTCCCTGTTTGCCGCCTCCAATATTGCAAAGGCTCTGGATCAGTTTAAGGCGCGCAATTATGCCCGGCTCGGCGGTCTGATCCTGAACAGACGAAATGTAAAAAATGAAGTGGAACTGGTACAGGCTGCAGCTGAAAAAATGGGAACCCGCATCACAGCGGATATTCCCCGCTGCGATATTGTGCAGACTGCAGAGGAATTGAATGCAACCGTGGTAGAGGCATTTCCCGGATCGGATATGGCACAGGTCTACCGGAAACTGGCGCAGACCGTTCTGAAAGAATGCAGTTGTGCGTGCGGGGAGGAGAACTGATATGCTGTCTTATTATCTGCCGAAACCGGCAAAGCCCCATACGGTTCTCCGTATACCGGGCAGCCACACGCTGTTTATCGGCCTTTCTGCCTGCTCCAGGCGTCACGCATTCCATGAATCCATGTACGGAGACCGCAGAAACATCTCCTTTCTCTTTATCACAGAAGCTGATGTCATCTCCGGTGACTACGAAAATCTCATTGGAGATGCTGTTTCCGAGTTGTTGGATGTCCTGCATCCGGCACCTCATATTTTCCTTCTGGGTGTATTCTGCATTGATGATTTTCTTGGAACAGACGAAGAAGCACTGATGGCAGAACTGCAGCTTCGCTTTCCCGGATGTCATTTTGCCGTGGAACATATCGATCCGGTTTCGATGGAAGAAAACCGCCAAAAAAGCGGTATGAAAAAAACGAGAAACATGTATCGCTTTCTTGATCCTGCAGACCGGCATGACCAGGGTATCAACTTCCTTGGAAACTTTGTTTCTCTGGACCCGGAATGTGAATTTCTGCAGCTGCTTGAACAGTGGGGAGCCGGCCCTGTACGGGAGTTGTTTCACTGCGAAACTTATGAGGATTATCAGGCAATGGCAAAAAGCCGTCTGGCTGTGGGCATGCGCCATGTCAGTGATGATGTGATGCACTGTATGACAGATGATCTGGATATTCCCTATTACTATTTTCCAACCAGCTATGATATGGATATTGTTGCGGAAGGATACCGGAAACTTGCAGGACTGCTTGATCAGCCGGAACCGGATCTTGGACATTTTATGCAGGAAACGGCAAAGGAAGTGGAGCAGACGGTGAAAGAACTGGGATCCACACCCCTTGCCATCGACTGCAGCGCATTTCTCATGCCGTTTCAGGGTGCTGCTGCCCTGTTGAAATACGGATTTCAGGTCCGGTATATTTTTTACAAGCCGTTTATGGCAGAACCGGATGAACGGGCTGAACAATGGGTTAAGCAGCATTATCCCCATATACAGTTTCTCAGGAAAGACCGGTACGATCATATGGATACGCTGTGCGATCCGGAATGTCTGGCCATCGGAGTCGATGCAGCCCGTCTGCTGAAAACAGAAAAAGTGGCTGACATCTGGCACGATGAAGGATATTTTGGATTCCACGGGATCCGTCGGCTGATGTGTCTGCTCAGGGAAAGCGGTATGAAACAGGATGGAAGGAAATAGTTGTCGGACAAACAGTTTTGACAGAAAGGATTGGAATTATGGCAAAATTATGCATTTATCTGCCTCCGTTTGCAAGTGATTATACCGGTGTCTGCTCTTCTCTTTTTGATCTGAACTGTCTGACTGCCATCAATGACGGAAGCTGCTGTACCGCGCATTATGTATACTGTGATGAACCAAGATGGGAGGAAAACGTGCGTCCTGTTTTAAGTACGCAGCTGCGCACCATTGATGCGGTACTGGGAAATGACGAAAAGGTCATCAATGCGGTGTCCCGCGCGGCAGAAGAGATGGAACTTTCCATGATTGCCCTCATAGGAACACCTGTTCCTGCTATTACCGGTATGGATATGGAGGGAATGGCCTGTGAAATTGAAGACCGCACCGGCATCTGTTCCTTCGGTTTTTCCACAAACGGCTTTGATTATTACGACCGGGGAATCGTTTCTGCCGGCAAAGCGCTGATCAGTCGTTTCACACGAAAAGCCGATGCGTCGGAGATCATCCCGCGCAGTGTGAATATTCTGGGCATGACGCCGCTTGATTACGGGAATGTAGGAACTGACATTGCACTGAGAAAAAAGCTGGAAGAAGCCGGATGGACAGTGAATGCATGTCTTTTTATGGGAACCACAAAGGAGCAGATTGAAAATCTGGCAAAAGCGCAGGTGAATCTGGCCGTATCTGCAGCAGGCGCAGAAATCGGTGAATACCTGAAAACACACTTTGGAACGCCATATGCAGCAGCTGCACCCATGGGGCAGACTGCTTTTGGGGAGCTTCTGAAGGCTCTGGATGTCTGTTCCCGCGGAAGCGATGTCATTCTTCCGAATCAGTATAATCTTACGGAATCCCTCTGTCAGTCAGGCTGCAGAAAAGCAGAAAGGTTCGGTACAGGTGATATGAGCATACCGGTACAGACAGAACAGCCGGAAGGAAGAATCCTCATCATTATGGATCAGATCATGGGAAACTCCCTGCGGCGTGCCATGGAACTGAAACACCCTCAAATTCAGGCGGATACTGCCGGCTTTTTCGGATGGAATCCTGCATTTGCCGGAAAACATGATGTACACCTGAAATCGGAAAGAGAACTCCTTGATCTGCTTCGTTCCGGCAGATATCAGACAGTAATCGGAGATCCTCTGCTGGCAGATATTCCGGATATGAAAAAACTCCGGCACATCAAACTGGCTCATCCGGCCGTTTCCGGCCAGCTGCACTGGAAAGATGTGCCGAACTACCTGTATCTGCAATGGCCTCTTTAAGGAGATTGATGAACTTCCAAAGATTTCTCCTTTTCTGATATCATTCAAGTTCTATTCGTATAAAATATAAAACGCAGTACTGGTCGGTTTCACGGTTCAGCACTGCGTCAAAACTTTACCAGTTTGAAATAATAAGAAAAAAATACATTAGAGGAATTACGGTAACCACCATTCCAGTACTTAACAGTATCCACAGCAATATCTTAAAAATCAATTTGCACTTTTTATCTTTCCTTTTACCAAGTTTTTTACATACAATCAATCCGATAATTGCCGATAATACAATCCCTGATCCGATTACAAGTATAATAAAAAGGAACAGTAATCCTCCTAACGCAGCCATAGCACTTTCTCCCAATCAATCTTTTTTTGTTTGTTTCATTTTCAAAATTCTCGTTAGATGATCGTAACTAACTGTCCCACTGCTAATCGCATGGAAAAGTGATATGATATCGTCAGGAATGTTATGTATGATGTTTTGGAGTTCATATCATTCACCATATTCAAATCAAATCTCGCTTCCGTTCATACCACTCTATCGCTTCTGAAAGATTTTCCATGCTTACCCGGCTGCCGCCATTCATCATCAGATCCAGCATATCATCCTCTTCCGGAGTTCTGTCTTTCTTTTCAGCAAGTGCTTTTCCTGCCGTTTTCACCACCATACTCATCATCAGCTTATTGATTCCCCGCAGTTTTTCCATATCAAAGCCGCCCTGCAGGGTAAAAACCTCCATTGACGAAGGAATCTGATTCTTATTCCTAATTTCGTCCACCTGTGTCCCGGTTGCCCCCATGCCTACTGCGCAGACCATGCGAATACAAAACCGCTTTTCTGCTTCTTTATAGCCCTTGATGCCGCTTGCCATGATCCATCCAAAATAAATAATCGGAGTCTCTCTTTCCAAAACTTTTTTGGCATCATCAAGGGGATAAACCGGAAGATTAATCTGATGCCCAAGCATCTTTGCATATCTCTCCGTGTTTCCTGTGTTGGATGTGTAAACAATTGCTTTCATTATAGCTCTCCTTTCTGGCTCAGAACCGATTCACCGGTCCGGATTTTTCATATAAAAGGTACCTGACAGCAGAAGACGCAGTACATGAATGGTTTTCATCATTCAGCACTGCGTCTTCTGCGTCTGGCCTGTTCTTTTTATCTGCAATTAAATGTTTTATAAAACAATCGGACATGTTTCTCCAGCGTCTTCATACATTCCGGCTCTTTTTCCGGATGCCTGTCACATTCTCCAAGCAAAACAAAAATTGGTGCATCATACATCATTGCAAGTATACCGGGATCCTCATCTGCCAGTACACCTGCTGCAATCATTTTTGTAAACAGTCCTTTGTGATAATCATGAATCTGATTGACATACCTTTGCGAATAAAGTGCAGAAAGTTCCGGAGAGCGAAACTGTTCAATCGTCATCATCCGCCTGAATCTGCTGACGTACTCATCATGCAAAGAATACTCTATTAAAGATTTTACTTTCTCAACCAGATCATCTGCAGTGATCTGTTCAAATACAATGACATCCTGCTCGGAATTCTGGACATGCACGGAAATCGTGTCCGTAAATGCTTCATATCTTTTGGCCGTTTCTTCAAATATTGCATCAAAAATGTCCTGTTTGCTCTTATAATGCTTATATAGAGAAGGAGCTTTGATTCCAACCGCAGCAGCAATCTGTTCCACGCTAACTGCATCATACCCTCTTTGCGAGAACAACCGCAATGATTCCAAAAGTATTTTCTGCTTTGTGTTCATCTCCATCCCTCCTGCATCGGCTAATGATGATTAGCTGTATTATAAGCTAATTATCATTAGCTGTCAATACTTTTCTTTTAGCTTTTTTAATTTATCTTAATATCTTTCTTAATCTTTATTTCACCTCATATTTGCATTTGTTGAATTTCCAGCTTCCAATTTCAAATTTATTACCATCAATTCGCTTTGCCAGCCGACGGGTCTCTATAAATTCATCTGTTACGGTTACAAAAAACTGCTTACCGCCTTTTTCTACCAGATAGAATTGTTTATCTGTATTTTTTATTGAATTGATCAGTTCCGGTATCCCGAACGGAGCATCAGTAAAGACTCCCAATACATTATCAACTACCTTTTCGCCTTTTGTCAGCTTCTTTTCAGCAGGTTCTAAATGTAAACTGCAGGTTGCATTGCTTACATAAGCTATCAAAAAAGCATAAAAGCAGCAAATAAATCCATTTTCGATCTCCTTCGCAATTTTCCTCTTTTATTGCCAGTTCGATTACTGTAATATTTTCTTCTTTTGCTTTAAAGAGAAATCCGGAAAAGAGTGTCTTTAACAGTTTTGGTGTGACTTAATTATTAATGCAGCGACATGCTAGATTCCCACATTGCCGCTGCTCATTCCTGCTGTACCTTCACCAAGCGGCAACCAGTCCAGAAATTCCTTTATATATCGGTTCCAGAAATCCCACTCATGGTTTCCCGGTGCTACGGTAAGCTCTGCATCGATTCCTGCCTCCTTCAGGACATTGTAAAATTTCCTGTTGGTGGGAAGAAGGCCGTCTTCGGCACCGCAGGCCATATAGATCCGCGGTATTTCTGCACCTTTCTCTTTCAGCCGGCGTGCCGTCCATTCCGGGTTTTTATCGCTCTCTTTCACTTTTGACAGATCCCCGAAGACGGATTCTGCATAGCTTCTGGTTTCGATAAAAAACGGGGAATCATCTGTTCTTGTCTCCAGATCATCTACGATCAGCGCAGCGGAAAGTGCGCCTATGTATCCGAAGGTTTCGTGATATTTCAGTCCGTTTCTCAACGCACCGTATCCGCCCATGGACAATCCCGCAATGAAAGTGTCCTCTCTTTTATGAGAAAGAGGGAACATCTTCCGGGTCATTTCCACCAGTTCTTTTCCGATGAATTCCCCGTACAGTGCATGGGATTTTTCCTGATCCAGATAAAACATATTCTCGCCGGAAGGCATAACCACTGCAAGATTTTTTTCATCTGCCCAGCGCTGAATGTTGGTTCCGTGAATCCAGTCCGTATAATCTCCGAATATGCCGTGCAGCAGATAAAGCGTCTTATACGGTGCACCTTCCGATTCCGGCATCCCCGGAAATGTCTGTTTGTCTGCCGGAAGCAGTACATTGACCGTCACTGTACGCATCAGTGCCTGTGATAAATAATTGACCTGTAAATACGCCATTGCAACTTCTCCTTTATCATTTGATCCTGTAAATGATTATGACACAAATTGCAGGATTGGTCAATTTGACATCAATCCTCTTCCGGTTCTTCCATAAACCGCATGCCGGCAGTGCTTGTAACAGGAAGAGAAAATACTATGGATCTGGCCTTGCTTTCCATGCCGGCTTCTGTCATGATAGCCTTCATAATACGGTTTTTGTCTTCACGCTTTACAACAATAAAAATTATTTCTTTTTCGGAAGCAAGAGAAATCCCGAAAAACTGAGCGGCACCCTCCATACCGGTTCCTTTGGCATGAATTACTGTACCGCCGCCGGCCTGTTCCTTTCTGGCCGCGTCCATAACCAGATTCGTATAGCCCTGATTGGTAATAACAACCAGCAATTCATACTTGGTATCCTTCAAAGTGCTCTCCTCCTCGATCTCATAATTCTGATTCTGTGTCAAAAACTGAAGCTGTTTTTTGCCGCCGATGCTGGATAACGGGATTACAAAGGCGATTCCTGTCCCCGGAATGTCGATATTCATCTTCTTCTGCAGTCCGCGGCGCACCTTTTTCCATGTTTCTCCGGTCACAATGGAAGTGATCATGATCCTTTCAATGGATTCCAGCCCGAAATAGTCCAACACCTCACTGGCAGCCGTCCCCCGGGCCACCGTACTGAAATTCACCTCAATCCCGGAATCCTGATAAAAATCCAGAAACTTTCTGGCTTTATTACGGTCCAGAATAGAAAACATCATATAGAGCTGACTCATGGCGCCTCCTTTCTCAAACAATTCATCTGCTGCAATACCTCCGTGATTGATTCTCTGTATTCAATGATTCATTATAATTCAATGATTGCATCATCCGGCAGATGGTCAAATTCAGATACAGCAGAAACAGGTGGTTTTTCCTCCTTCTTTGACTGGAAACGGGACATCAGGCCCAGAATCTGAATGGCAATCAGCGGAGTCATTGCTACCATGGCGACCAGTCCGAATGCATCCGTCACAATATTTCCTCCCAGAGCCATACAGGCACCCTGAGCAAAGGGCAGCAGAAAAGCAGCTGTCATGGGACCGGATGCCACACCGCCGGAGTCAAAAGCAATCGCCGTATAGATCTTCGGAACAAAGAAAGAAATAATCAGAGCAATGGCATATCCGGGAACCAGAAACCACATGATGGAAATACCGGTCAGCACCCGGATCATGGAAATTCCAAGGGAAACCGCCACACCCAGAGAAAGGCTTATGCCCATGGCTCTTTCCGAAACTGCACCATCCGTAATACTTTCCACCTGTTTATTCAATACATATACAGCGGGCTCCGCGCGGACAATGAAAAATCCCATAATCATGGAAACCGGTACAATAAGCCAGGGATGTGTGTTTTCCGCCATCACCTGTCCCAGATAATTTCCCGCAGGCATAAATCCCGTATTAACGCCGGTGAGAAACAATACCAGACCCACATAGGTGTAGGCAAGTCCTATAAGAATCTTTACAAGATGTTTCCCGGACAGTCTCAGAACCGCAATCTGAAACACGGCAAAAAACAACACAATGGGAAGAAGCGAAACCGCAATTTCCTTTATATAGGTGGGAAAACTTTCCTGAAACAGCTTCCACAGTTCCACCGAGCTGACGATTTCCGGTATCCCGGCAGCAGCATAATTGCTCTCCTGCGGATGATAGATCATCCCCAGAATGAGAACTGATAAAATGGGACCAACGGAACACAGGGCAACCAGGCCGAAACTGTCGTCTGATGCATGCCGGTCATTTCGAATGGCAGCCACACCAATGCCGAGCGCCATGATAAAAGGAACCGTCATAGGCCCTGTTGTAACACCGCCGGAATCAAAGGCCACACTCAGGAAGCTTTCCGGCACAAAACAGGCCAGAAGAAAAACTACCGCATAAAATAAAATCAGCAGCGGCGGCAGGGAAATGCCAAACAGCATACGCAGCAGCGCCGCAACCAGAAAAATCCCCACCCCGCAGGCTACCGACAGGATCAGAACCATATTGGGAATGGAAGGTACCTGATTGGCCAGAACCTGCAGATCCGGTTCCGATATGGTAATAATAAATCCCAGCAGAAAGGCCAGAAGGATCATCACCCACAGTTTACGGGTGCGGGTCATACAGGTACCCACCCGTTCTCCCATAGGTGTCATGGCCATCTCTGCCCCCAGAGTAAAAAACATCATCCCGGTAATCAGCAGAACCGCCCCAAGCAGAAAACACAGCAGGATACCCGGTGAAACAGGAGCAACAGAAAAACACAGTACCAGCACGATTCCGATAATCGGAAGCACCGCCGATAATGCCTCTTTCAGTTTTTCTTTCAGTTTCAGAGTATAAGTCAAAAAGTCACCTCCGGAATATGTAAAATCTGACTGCTGAAAGCCCTGTAAACAGTAATCATCTCTGCTTTCAGCATCATATAGCTGCACCTGTGAAAAACAGACAGATACAACTGATTTAAAATGGTACATATTTCAAAGTATAGCATAATTTCCGGCAATAGGCAATATTACCATTTTATATTAATCTGCCTGCCTCTGAACAATTACTTAATCTGTTTCAACGGACTCTGTATCCTCTCAGCCATTCCTCAGCTTCTTGATTTCCGGTAATACTTGTGATATACTAAATGTATATTATGAAGTTAAAAAGGGGAGGGATCAATAATGTCTTCCATCTGTATTACAAAACGAAAAAATAAGAACGGCATCGTCTGGCAATACCGTTTTGAAACCGGTTCTGTCAACGGAAAACGTCAGTGGGAGTCGAAAAGCGGTTTTGCCACAAGACGTGAGGCGCTGGAGGCAGGGAAGATGGCCCAGCAGATGTATGATACTACAGGCCGGGTTCTGAAACAGACCGAAATGACCTATTCAGATCTTCTGGAACACTGGCTTGAGCATGATGTCAGCAAAACCTGCAAACCGAATACCGTTGACAATTACCGGAAAAAGATGAATCTCTATATCAAGCCGGAACTGGGCAGATACCGGATCAAAAGCATTACAAGGCAGGATATCAGGGATTTCCTTCTGAAGCTTTATAATGAAGGCTTCAGCCCCAATACCATTTCGGTATGCAGAGGTATTATCACAAAGTCCTTCACCTATGCCGTGGATTCTGATTTTCTTGCCGTTTCTCCGGCGGATCATCTTCGGATTACCAGACAGAGCGGACTGCCGCCCAAAGTACCCACCCGTACAGCTCCTCACGTATACATCCCCGCCGATAAAATGGCTGAAATTTTTGAGCGGTTCCCCGAAGGGACTTCCTGTCATCTTCCCATGATGATCGGATATCACTGTGGTCTTCGTCTGGGAGAAGTATTCGGCCTGACCTGGGAAGATATTGATCTGGAGAAACGGATTCTGACGGTGAACCGACAGGTACAGTGGATTGCCGGCAAAAATTCTGCTGATTCTGAGGAAGGCTACTGGTATTTTGCAGAACCCAAGTACCGTTCCTACCGCTCAATCGATATGGATGAAGTACTGACCGGGCTGCTTGCAAGGGAAAAAGAACGATATGAAGCTGCAAGACACGCCAATGCTTCTTACGTGACCTATTACGCGGAACAGCCTCTGATCCACACCGGCCGGAAGCCGGAGCAGCCGCAGGCATTCAATAAAATCGGTTTAAACGGAGATATGGAAATTCATCTGATCCACGTCAGAGCCAACGGAACTTTTATTTCACCCAGAACGCTGAAACATACTTCCTCTGTTATTCATCACCAGCTGAATTTTCCGGAATTTGACTTCCATTCTCTCAGACACACCCACGCTACCATGCTGCTGGAACGCGGCGCTCCCATGGTCTACATCCAGAGGCGTCTGGGACATACCAATATAAAAATGACAACGGAGATTTATACCAATCACCTGACCGCTGATATGAAATCTCAGGGAAATTCCATTCTCAATGATCTCTATCAACTATAAAAGCCGGGACAGCAGGACCCGGCTTTCCTGTCTGTAACACCGACTGCTGATCACATTATTCTATCCGGTATCTGAAAACACTTCATAAAAGTATCACTTCAAAAAAACATGCCGATTATAAAATAACCGAAATCCGTACACAAAATCATGTGTACGATTTGTGTACTTTTCTCCATATTAAAAGCAGTTTTTTCTGCAGGAACCACATTTTTCTTCACACTGCATTTATTATTTTTCCTTGTATTTACTGAATTTTAAAGCGATTCAGGCATTCTAAAAAACAAAGATTCATGTTTCGCCCCTTCAAAACAGTAGGGTTAGTATCCATTCCTACTGTTATTGTGAAAGCATTTTTTTGGATAGATAAACCTGATTTTTCTTGACTTTTATCTGTTCTATCCTTAAAATGTAATACAATTGTATTTATTGTAATGTAATGTATTACATATCAGAAACGAATATCAACTGCAATAACTCAAAAGCATGCTGTTCTGCGGCAGATTTCTTTTATCTTCTGCCGTACGGAGCCAAAAAAGCCAGAAAGGAAGTCTACTATGTCTGAAATCAAACCGAGATCCATGAGAATGTCCGATGAGAATTATACCCGTTTACAGAGCTTATCAGAAGGAAGAAGTCTGGACGAAACCATTTCATTCCTTCTGAATACCCACGATAAAGACGAGGAACGCAGCGGTCTGGGGAATCAGGCTGTCAAGCTGGATGAACTGGATGAGTTTCTGAACGCCATCCGCAGCCAGTTTACCGCTCTTCTGCGCACCTGCCAAAATGCAAAGGAAGTGGTCAGAAGTGAATACCGTAAAGAACTGGAAGAAAAGAATCGCACTGTGGAAGATCAGAAAGATGAAATTGTAAAACTGCAGCGGGAAATGCTCCGAAGAGAAGCTTCTGCACAGGAAGTAATCGAACAGCTGCGCAGCCAGCTGGAAACAGCAAAAGGAGAAACAGCTTCTCTGAATGCCAGAGTCCGGGAACTGGAAAAGGATATTGCCGGGAAACAGCAGATCATCGATTCTCTTTCCGGTGCGCTCTCTTCCGCTGAGAAAAAAAACGCCGTCATGGAGCAGACAGAAGCGCTGCTTCAGGAATCTCAGCAGACGTTGGGGGAACTGCGCAGCCGCAATGTTGAATTAAGTGAAGAACGCAGACTTTTACAGGAAAAAGCAGAAAAACTGGAAGAAAACTGCAGGATTTTGCAGGAAGAGAATCGGAAAAGTCAGGAGAAAAATCTGGCAGACTGTGAAAGACAACTGGCAGACTGCAGAGAGTCATATGAAGATAAACTGGTTTCTCTGAAGGAAGAGCACGAAAAACAGCTGAAAGAATTCAGCAGGCAGAAAGAACAGGAATTGCAGATATTCCGATCCCAAACCGATCTGACTGTCCGCGAAACGCAGATCCAGGCTCAGACCGAGATCAATTCCATTAAAGAAGAATACCAGAATAAACTGTTTGAAGTGTTAATAAAAGATGCCAAAAAGCAGTAACGAAAGAACAGATAACAACCGGATACTGATAATCCGATAAAAACAGCTGTAAACAGAAAAAAGCCTCCCTGACAGAGGCTTTTTTCTGTTTTATCTTCCCACCTGATAGAATCCAAAAGTTAACAGCAGCGACAGCGCCAGACAGCCCAGCCCCACATAGAGAAGGGCATACTTGCCGGCGGATCTGCTGCGGTCTTTCTGCTGTGCTTTTTTCTCCGTGCAGTAGGTAAAATAATCTTTTCTTTGTGCAAAACGTTCCCTGCGGAAGGGAAAAATACAGACAACCATATACCCCAGATACTGGATTCCATAAAAATTACCTGCTTCCGAAATAAAAGTCAGAAGTCCGAATCCAATGAAAAATACTGCCGAGGTAAAGAATCCGTCACTGCAGTATGACAGGAAATATACTGTGCTGTATCCGTAAGTATCTATCTCATACCAGATCACAAGCAGGGCAATGGCAGCTGCAGCTGCCATTGCGATTGCGTAAGTACTCACACTTTTTTTCTGCTTCATGCTTCCTCCAGTGTTCTGCGGTATTTTTCAAATTCTGCTGTATTGCAGCTTACGAAATGGCCCGGTGCCACTTCCCGCAGATCCGGCTGCTCTGTGGAATAATCATGTTCCTTTTCGGGGATATAAACCATTCTCTTACGCTGTTTCTCATAGTGCGGATCCGGAAGAGGAATCGCCGACAGCAGAGAACGGGTGTAAGGATGAAGCGGGTGGGAAAACAGTTCATCCGCATCTGCAATCTCCACAATTTTGCCGAAATACATCACGATGATTCGATCGGAGAAATATTTTACAACAGACAGATCATGGGCAATAAACATGATGGTCAGACCCATTTCCTGACGCAGTTCATTCAACAGATTGATAACCTGTGCCTGAATCGAAACATCCAGTGCGCTGACCGGCTCATCGGCAATGATCAGATCCGGATTCATGATGATGGCACGGGCAATACCGATACGCTGTCTCTGACCGCCGGAAAATTCATGAGGATAACGGCCTGCGTGTTCTTTTACAAGGCCTACCTTTTCCAGCATCTCATAAACCTTTTCATCAATATATTTCTGATCGCGGATACCCTGAATGGTCAGTCCTTCCGCGATAATCTCGCGGATGGTCATACGGGGATCAAGAGAAGCGATGGGATCCTGAAAAATCATCTGGATTCTGGTGACGATATTCTCTTTCGCCGCTTCTTTCAGCTTTTCGTGACGTTCGTTTTTCAGTTCGGCAAGCTTTGCACTGTCACCGGCTGCCGCTTTTTCTTTTTCATCATATTCCGCATTGATTTCCTTTGCAAGACGTTCTCTGTAAAGAGGAATACAGTTTTTATGATCGTTTTTCGCTTCCCTGATCAGACGTTTCTGTTCCTCCACAAATACTTTCAAATGCGATTTTTCTGCCTTGATGCCTGCTGTGTCGCCGGCCTTTTTCATGGCCTCCACGCGTTCTCTGGAAGCTTTGCGTTCTTTTGCAATGGCATCGGTATAGGACCGGGTTCCCGCAACGATACGCTGTCCTTTAAAATATACATCACCGGAGGTTGCATTATACAGCTTGATGATGGAACGGCCGGTGGTGGTCTTGCCGCAGCCGGATTCGCCTACGATTCCCACAACCTCGCCCTTTTTCACGGTAAAGCTGACATCGTCCACTGCCTTGAAATCATTTTTGCCGAAATACTGTTTCAGATGTCTGACTTCAAGAATATTTTCATTTTCCTGCATTGCCCAGCACCTCCATTTCTTTCATTGCCTGGATCCGGTCGGTGACGCTTTTCGGCGGGTCTACCTTCGGTGCGTCGGGATGCAGCAGCCAGGTTGCCGCATAATGTGTATCGGATACCTTGAAAAAGGGCGGTTCCTTCTCGAAATCAATCTTCATGGCGTATTTATTTCGATCCGCAAAAGCATCTCCTTTAGGCGGATAGATCATATTGGGCGGCGTACCGGGGATGGCTTCCAGTTTTTCCTTCGTATCCAGAGACGGCATGGAAGACAGCAGAGCCCAGGTATAGGGGTGTCTGGGATCATAGAAAATGTCATCCACCGTGCCGTATTCTACAATCTTTCCGGCATACATAACAGCCACTTTATCTGCCATATTGGCCACAACGCCAAGATCATGTGTGATAAACAATACTGAAATATTACGTTTTCTCTTTACTTCATTGATCAGTTCCAGAATCTGTCCCTGAATGGTTACATCGAGAGCCGTGGTAGGCTCATCGCAGAGCAGAACCTCCGGATTGGCAGCAATAGCGATGGCAATAACAATACGCTGGCGCATACCGCCGGAAAATTCATGGGGATACTGATTAAAACGCTTCTCAGGATCCTTGATTCCCACATCGGACATGATCTGAATTGCCCGGTCATAAGCCTCCTGCTTTGTTACAGTCTCCACGGATTCCTTCTGCTTCTTCTCCAGATAGGCTATCATGGATGCAGCCAGCGCACTGTAATCTTTCTCAGTATTGTCCGCCAGTTCCGCTTTGTAGCTGTCCAGAAGATCCGTCAGGTTTTTGATCAGGTTCTGTCTGGTCAGCTCCAGATCGATCAGATTGGCAGGAACCACTTTAGGCGCATTTTTCTTCTGTTTGAGCTTCTTCTCACGCTTTGCCGTCTCCCGCTCAACACGTTTTTCCTCTCTGGGATTGTTTTTTACGCCGGTAAAATAACGCGCCAGATTCACTTCAACGGAAGTACGGAAGGTGGAAGCCGCACTGTTTTTCTCCAGAGAAAGCGGATCGATGGAAGATTCTACCAGTTTGATCAGGCTTTTTGCAGTGTTCCTTGCTTCTTTTTCTTCCAGAGGCTGCTTTTCAAATACAGCAGATGCAGCAGTCAGTGCTTCCACAACCTGTGCCTTTACGCCTCTTTTTTCTTCATCCGACACCCGGAGAGCCTTTGCCACATTGTCCTGCTGCAGGGAAGCATCCGCACAGCCTGTTTTTTTCATGCAGGCAGCCAGATCTTTCTTTAACTGCTTCAGTTCAGCTTTGGCATTTTTACGTTTCGTCTTATTATTTAAAAGGGTCGCTTCTGTCATCTGCTTTCCGATCTTCATAATGGGATCCAGTGAAGAAAGAGGATCCTGAAAAACCATAGTCAGATCGTTGCCGCGGACCTTATTGAATTCCTTTTCCGAATATTTCAGCAGATCATCACCCTTGTAGATAATTTCACCGCCTTCGATAATTGCATTTGCCGCATTGATTCCGATAATGGACTTTGCCGTTACGGATTTACCGGAACCGGATTCTCCCACAATTGCAAGGGTTTCTCCTTTATTCAAATCAAAACTGATGCCCCGCACCGCCTTTACATTGCCGTTATTGGTACGAAAAGACACGCGAAGATTTTTAACCTCTAATACTTTGCTCATGATAATCTCCTTTACTCATCCGCACCACGCAGAGACGGGTTGAACGCATCTCTCAGGCCGTTACCGAAAATATTGAAACAGATCAGCAGCAGGGAAAGGAAGATTGCCGGGAAAAATACACAATGAGGGTAGGTGGACAAAGTCTGCTGCCCGTTTTCCAGCATGGAACCCAGACTGGTCAGCGTCTTGGAATTCAGATTGACGATTCCCAGATAGGAGTAGGTTGCTTCAGAAAAGATCGTATACGGAATGGTCAGGACGCAGGCCGTAATGATAAATCCGGAGGCATTGGGCAGGATGTGGCGGAAAATCAGCCGGCTGTCTTTTGCTCCCAGTGTACGGGCTGCCATAACATACTCCTGTCCTTTAAACCGGTAAAACTGTGCACGTACCGTAGAAGAAGTACCGATCCATCCAAAGAAAATAAAACAGATGAACATGGCAAACAGAGATCCCAGCTTTTTGGCAAAATAAATCTGGAACAGCGTCATGAATACAATGCTTGGAATTTCGTAGAGAATATCTTTGATCCGTTCCATGAGCAGGTCAAAGGTTCCTCCGTAATATCCTTCCAGAGCACCGATGATAATACCTATGATCAGATTGACAATAGCCGCCAGCACGGAAACCGTCAGAGAAAGTCTTGCACCCGCTGCCATACGCACACAGATATCGTATCCGTATTCATCGGCGCCGAACAGGAAGCATGCCTGTTTTCCGTTTTTATATTCATACCAGCTGGAATACAGGGTACGGATCTGATACTGGGTACCATGCGCTTTGGACACACTGTACGCATAGCCATCCGGCGAATTCTCATCCTTCAGATAAATATTCTGCAGTTCCCCGTTTTTATCCCGTTCTGCAACGCCCTTGGGGTTGGTCAGGAACCATGCATTGGGGTCTGATTTGTAGGTCTGGCATTCAATTTTGCTTTCATCCACCATGGGATACAGCAGCTGGATCCCCGTTTCTTCCTGATAAGCCAGAACTTCTTCGTATTCATCGTCCGTAAGCAGGATATTCACATATCCCACCTTGGCATAGGAATCCAGCGAAATATTGTGGACTGTCTGAGGACGGTTTGCCACGATAATTTCCTCTGTACCGTAGTCCTTTGCAATGGCATCGGGAATGGCAGAGTAATAATCATAAGTCTGCTGATTGATCTGTTTTTTCGAACATCCATTCCAGAATCCCAGATCGAAGCTGCTGCTCAGTCTGGGAAGTACATAGGCATAATATCCATCCTTTTCAGAAACCTCATAACTGGAAACAAAGGGCGTGATAATGGCAAAAAGAATCAGGACCAGCAGAATTCCGGAGCAGACAACTGCTCCCCTGTTATGTGCAAAACGAATCAGCGCATCCTGCAGAAAGCCGACGGGTCTTGTCTCCAGCTCCTTATCATGGATCCGCTCATTCATCTGAACAAAAACAAATTCTTCCGCGGGGATATGTTCGTACGCATCATTTCCGTTTTCCGGATTGTAGTTTTCATTATAATTCATTTGTCTTGTCACCTCCCATACGAATTCTGGGATCAATGATTCCATAGCTCAGGTCAAACAGAATACCTGCCGTAAGCCCGATCGCCACATAAAACATGCTGATTGCCAGAAATACGCTGTAATCACGCATGGTTATGGATGCCAGATAGGTTTTTCCGATACCGGGAACCGCAAAAATCTGTTCAATGATAAGAGAACCGCTGATTACATAAATAACATCCGCCATAAAAGAGGGCAGAATCGGTACCAGAGAATTCCTAAAAGCATGGCGCATGGTTGCCTGCGCTCTGGTCAGCCCCTTGGTACGGGCCAGAAGCATATACTCACTGGTCAGCGTCTCTGACAGTTCCGCACGGATCATACGCATATCGCCGGCAATGGTACTGAAGGACAACGCCAGAATCGGCATAATGGCCGAATGGAACATGGACCATGTAAAATAGTCCGTACCGCTTTTCATAACCAGCGGCGCCCATCCAAGCTTAAATCCCACCCAGTACTGCAGCAGCACTGCATATACAAATGATGGGATGGAGATGAAGACCATAATAAAAACATTGATCAGCTGATCCTGCCATTTATTCTTGAAAATAGCAGCAATCACACCGAAAATAATTCCCATGGGAATGGAAAAGATCAGTGAACAGATATTCACATAAAGAGTTGCGGGCAGCTTGCTTACCAGATATTCCGTAACAGGCTGCAGAAAGGTACCCACCGTTGTACAGAAGCCCCAGTCAAATCCTGTAAAGATATTTTTCAGGAAAATTCCGTACTGTACGATCAGCGGATCGTAATAGCCCCATGCTCTGCGCATGTCTTCCAGCTGCTGTGCATAACCGCCTGTCACCTGAACAACAGGATTGGGCAGCATACGGATCAGTACAAACAGCATCGTCATAATGATGCCTGCGCTGACAACAGCAAGGCCAATACGTTTGAATACATATTTAACCATCTGTATTTCTCCTCTGCTGTAGAATGTCCCCGGAAAACAGCCTGTAAACTATCCCCGGGGACATTCCTGGTATTATGAACTCGTAAAATTAATTAGTAACTCAGGTTATTTCCCTGTTCCTTGCAGTAAGCATCCCATTCATCATCGTTCATGGTGTAGGTCAGGAACTGGATACCTCCGCGCTGAACAATGGAATTGATATATTCTTCACTGCCGGGAATGACTCTCTGAGAGTACAGGCTGACTGCACAGGAAGAATCAATGGGAATCACATGGTAATTCAGAAGCAGTCCTTTTTCAATACCTGCCAGGATCTCATTTCTGACATCACGCTCAGCAACAGCGTAGGTACCGGTATAAAGTTCATTGTACCAGTCATAGAAGCTCATGGTAATGTCTTCACCCTGAACAGAAATGGTCAGATTCTGATAAGGATCAAAACCGTATTCATTAATATAAGTAGGATCGGTGTAGCAGATCATCATGCTGTAAGGATCAAGGTCAGCGCCTCCCCATGCACCCAGGATCATATCATCCTGTCCTGCTTTCATGGTATTGTAAAGATCCTGATCTTCCACCAGATTCAGTTTGATTCTGCCTTCCAGAGAAGTTCCTTTTGCTGCTTCAAGCAGAGCATCCTGAACATAATCTACTCTCTTCTGGTAAATCGCTTCACTGCCGTAGCTGTGATAATCGATTTCGATCACATCAGTATCGGAAATGTTTCCGTCTTTCTTGCACTGATCGTAAGCAGACTGAAGCAGTTCGGAAGCTTTCTTCTTGTCGTAACCGGTCAGGTTGTCCAGATCATCCACTTCATATACATCACAAAGTGTCTTCTGTGCATACTCGGTATCGCGGTATGTTGCACCGGTATCAGGATCGCAGATATAGATATCATTCAGCAGTCCATAAGCCGGATTGCAGCCTGCGGTACAGCTCTTGACATAGTCATTGCGGTCGATGGCAAATGAAATTGCTTTACGAAAATCGTTATAGGTAAGAATCGTCTTGTTCACGCCGTCTGATTCTCTGCTCTTAAGCATATCGAAATCAGTGTTCAAAGCCAGATAGTATGTATAGGATTCAGGAGTATAGTAAACGTAATCGCTGGTTCCGTATTTTTCCATATCATCACTGGCAAGTCCTACGATATCCAGATTGCCCTGCAGGAACATGGAAAGCTGGGTGGTGTGTTCATCGATCTGCTGCCAGAGAATATTGGTCGTCTGATACTGTCCTTCGTGATTGCCGTCCTTGTAGCCGTACCAGTTTTCATTCTTCTCAAGTTTAATCTCCTTGGATTCCTGATAGCTTGTAATCTTATAAGGGCCGTAGGAACTGAACTTGTCAACTGCAGTGCCGTAGGAAGATTTGTAGATTCCGCCTGTGTCCTGCTTGTTTGCTTCGTACAGATCTTTCTTAACCAGGATCACATTGTCAATATCAGATTCGAAGTTGAATAATGTAGTGGGGTTCTTCAGGACCAGGGTGAAGGTATAGTCATCATTTTTAACAAAACCAACATTCTCCCAGGGGATTTCTTCTGTAATGCCGTCTTCACGGTAAGCGTAGTTGATCAGATCTTCTTCTGATTCACCGCCCCAGTCAGCGCTTCCAGTAAAGGAGTGAAGAAGCTTGATGGATTCATCTGTCATGGGAATATAGCCGTCTTCATTGGCCAGTGCGTCCAGACTGTTGTATACATCTTCTGACATGTAATCTGCGTAATCTGTCAGCGCATAACCCTGCATCCAGTCATTGTTGATGGGGTTGCTCCAGCCAAAGTATGCTTTATTGCCGTCTTTGTCCGCATACTGTCCGTCGCTTCCTGCAGTCAGGTCAGACATGGCAATACCCAGATCGGTGGCAACAGTCAGTTTTGCTTTTCCGGCCTTGTCGTTGTTGTAGTAATCTTCCCCATTGGCCAGACCTACAGAACCGGAGTAAAGCAGAGATGCACGGTAGTTCTTCATTTCAGGATTCAAAAACTGCTGGATGGAATATTCGATATCATCTACAGTAATGGGGGTTCCGTCTTCCCATGTTGCATCATCACGGATGGAAACCTGCCATGCATAGCCTTCTGTGGCATCGGCCGGCACACCGTATGTTTCATTGCCCGCATAATCGGCTGTTTTGTCGATTGGGAACTTGGAAGCCAGTTCACAGACGATATCATAACCGTCTTTTGTTTCATTCATCCAGAATCCGTAGAATTCAGATGCGGTATAAACCAGCAGATCCCACTCGGAAGAAATCTCCCAGTCCGTAGGGCTCCATGTGCTGACACTGGAATATGTCTGCCGGTACGTATAGGTTCCGTTGTCGTCGGAACCGGTATTGCTGTCTGTGCTTTTTTTATCGCTGCCGCAGCCGGTAAGCAGTGACAGAATCATGCATACAGCCAGCAATAAGGATACGATCCTTTTTTTCATCTTTTTGTCCTCCTTATTATTTTAATCCATTTTATAATCAAAGCTGTTGATCCAGCCAGATCATCAGTTTCTCAAGGCATCCTTCTTCAAAAGGGCTGCCCAGTCCTGCGGTTTTCACCGCTTCCGCAAAATTCATATTTCCGGAACTTTCGCAGAAAGTCAGATAACTTTTCCATGCCGCGTTGAAATCTTCCTGCATCCACTGGGCATATTCCAGTGCACATACCTGAGCCAGACCATAATCAATGGCATAAAAAGGCCACAGATACGTATGCGGAATCTTCTGCCAGCGGCTGCCGATCCTCTGCTTTTCTTCTTCTGTATATTCTCTGAACGGGAAATACTCTTTTTCCAGTTTTTCCCATACTTTATTTCGTTCCTTCGGCGTAAGCTTCGGATTCCGGTAAATGATCTCCTGAAATTCATCCTGTTCACACTGATAAACAATACGCATCACTGCATTCTCCAGGTGCATCTTCCTGTAATCATCCGCTCTGTCTCCAAAAAACAGTTCCATATAGGGAGCAAGGAAAAACTCCATGGACATGGCATGTGTTTCCGCCATCTCCGAGGTATAGCAGCCCCGTTCCCTGATTTTTTCGCCGCGCTTCAGATAGAAGTAAAATGCATGACCTCCCTCATGGCTCATCACATATGCATTCTCACTGGTGCCGTCAAAATCAGCAAGGATAAAGGGACAGCGGTAGGCATCAAACTGCGCACAATAGGCACCTGTAAATTTGCCCTCTCTGGCCTCCACATCGTAAAGGCCGTTCTCAAGCAGAAAATTGATAAATTCCTCTGTCTCCGGAGAAAGCCTTGCAAACATCTCTCTGGTCATCTCCAGACAGAACCGGTCGTCCCCCAGAGGAACCGGATTTCCCTCCGGAAAGAAAACAGAAGAATCAAATCCGTACATATGATCCAGACCAAGGCGTGTCCTGCGCTGCCTGTGAAGCTTTGCAGCAATGGGAACAATATACTGTTTCACCTGATCTCTGAAGCATCTCACATCATCAGGCGTATATCCGATCCGGCTCATGCGCAGATATCCCAACGGCACATAATTCTCAAATCCCAGCATCCGGGCCTGAGCATCGCGGTTCTGCACCAGACGGTCAAAAAGTAATTCCAGTTCCTCACGCTGCGTCTCCCATGAACGGGCCAGTGCGTCGGAAACCCGGTGCCTGACCTCGCGGTCGGGAGATTCCGACTCGGCAGTCAGGGAGGATCGGCTGACCATCTGACCATTGTATTCGGCTTTTCCATTGGCAGTTAAGCGGCTGTACTGACCGGTCAGACTGTTCTCCTCCTGCTCCAGCGAAATCAGGCGGCTGTCATAACCATCCAGTCCGATCCGGATTATGGAAAAAGCAAACTCTCCCATCAGCTTTTCAAAACTCCCGCTGCAGGAAGACTCTGTCAGAAGCCGGCCGAATTCATTCTCCAGATCATAGATCTTCGGTCCGATTTCATCATAATAATTCTGTTCCGCTGCATAAAACGCATCATTCATGTCCATATCATGGTGAACTGCACAGAGACTGATGGATGTCATATCATCCTGCAGACGGCTGTGTTCCTCCAGAACAGCCCGGCAGTCCTCTTCACAGGAAGCATCCTTCACACGCGCAAAAAGTTCCTGATAACGCTTTTCCACCTCTTCATAAATGACACGCGTATACGGCATATCACGAAAATGCATATCTATTCCCTCACTGACTGCAAAAACAAAAAAAGCGTCCCTTACAAACCATGATGAAAGAAACGCCGTTGCCTCTGCTATACTGATATCCAATTCTTTAGTCCATAATTCTCAGCAATTTAATAATGTTCTCACTCAATCTACACAGTTATATACACAATACCTATTCAAACTGCAGTGCCTGTTATTTAAGATTTTCTTAAGGCTCTATTAAAAATATCTTAATTATTCGCAACTCATTTCCGCCATTATACACTCTGCCACGGTGATTTGTCAAATAATTTATTTTTGTTTGCAGAAAATTTTTTGTTATGGATGACATAACAAAAGGTTGTTGCCATGAAAAAAAGCTTGTTTCACAGGATAATTTCCATGGTATGCAGATTCCATTATATAAAAAGCAGCACCTCCGCCGGAAAGAAAACCGGCAGAAGCACTGCAAAAGGGAGTTTTGTGAAAGCTTTGTTAGAATTTTATCTTAATTAATAATCCATATCAGGGTTTGCAGGCGCTGCTGGAGCCGCTTCTTTGATTTCTGCCACAGCTGCTTCCGTTGTAAGGAGAGTTGCGGCCACACTTACTGCATTGGCAAGTGCATTTTTCGTAACCTTGACAGGGTCAATAATACCTTTTTCCATCATATTGACATATTCTTCGCTGATTACGTCGAAACCTGTTCCGGGAGTGCTTTCTTTTACCTTATTGATGATAACTGCACCTTCCAGACCGGCATTTTCCGTAATGGCATGCAGTGGAGCTTCCAGTGCCTTGGACACAATTCCGGCACCTGTTTTTTCATCACCGGACAGAGAAGCAGCCAGTTCATCGACTTTTTTCTGTGCATGGATGTATGCAGAACCGCCGCCGCCGATAATACCTTCTGCTGCAGCTGCTCTTGTGGCGTTCAGCGCATCTTCCATACGGTATTTGGCTTCCTTCATTTCTGTTTCCGTCACAGCGCCCACACGGATGACTGCTACGCCGCCGCTTAATTTAGCTGCGCGCTCTGCCAGTTTTTCCCGGTCATATTCGGAAGAGATATCTGCCTGCTGTCTTTTCAGCGCAGCAATACGGTCTTCAATGTCTTCTTTCTTACCGGCACCGCCTACGATGGTGGTTGTTTCCTTTGTAACCCTTACAGACTTTGCACAGCCGAGCATCTCCAGCGTCGTATCTTTTAACTGAAGACCCAGATCATCCAGAATGGCCTGTCCGCCTGTCAGTACGGCGATATCTTCCAGCATGGCCTTGCGGTTGTCACCGTATCCGGGTGCTTTTACAGCAACTACTTTTAATGTACCTCTCAGTCTATTGACGATCAATGTGGTCAGTGCCTCGCCTTCCACATCTTCCGCAATAATCAGCAGCGCTTTACCCATTCTGGAAGTCTGTTCCAGAATCGGCAGAATATCCTGAATATTGGAAATCTTCTTATCTGTGATCAGAATGTAAGGATTATCCATGTTGGCTGTCATCTTTTCTTTGTCATCACACATATAGCCGGAAAGATAGCCATGGTCAAACTGCATACCTTCAACTACTGCGATTTCCGTCTGCATGGTCTTGGATTCTTCAATGGTAATTACACCATTTTCACCGACTTTTTCAATGGCGTCTGCAATCATTTCACCGACCTGCTCATTGCCGGCTGAAATAGATGCAACTCTTGCAATGTGATCCTTTCCGGTAACCGGCTGGCTCATCTCCTCCAGAGATTCGATGGCTGCCTCGCAGGCTTTCTTCATGCCTTTTCTTAAAATAATCGGATTGGCACCTGCTGCGATATTCTTCATACCCTCATTGACAAGAGCCTGAGCAAGTATGGTAGCGGTTGTGGTACCGTCACCTGCAACATCATTGGTTTTGGTTGCAACTTCCTTTACCAGCTGGGCACCCATGTTCTCGTAACGATCTTCCAGTTCGATTTCTTTCGCAATAGTCACGCCGTCATTGGTGATCAGCGGACTGCCGAAAGACTTGTCCAGAACCACGTTTCTGCCTTTGGGACCAATCGTTACCTTTACGGTATCTGCCAGTTTGTTCACACCTGTTTCCATTTTTTTTCTTGCATCAATATCAAAACTAATATCCTTTGCCATGATTAATTCCTTCTTTCCTGTCTGAAAACTTTTATGTTATTCTACAATGGCGATGAGGTCGCTCTGTTCTACGATAATATATTCTTCATCATCCAGCTTGACTTCTGTTCCTGCGTATTTGGAATAGATCACCTTGTCACCCGGCTTTACATGCATCTCCACTGCTTTGCCTTCTTCATCTGTACCGGAACCGACTGCAATGACAACTGCTTCCTGAGGCCTCTCTTTGGCACTGTCCGGCAGGATGATCCCCGACTGTGTCTTTTCTTCTGCTTTCTGATACTGTAAAACAACTCTGTCTCCCAATGGTCTTAATTTCATATGAAAAACCTGCCTTTCTTTTTCTTATCAGCACTCTCGATTAACGAGTGCCAATTCAAGTTTTTTTAAAAACAATCACTCGCAGGAATGATTGTTTTAAATTAAACTATTTATTTTTGACTGTATTATATCACTTCTTTTTTCTTTGTCAATACATTTTTTATTTTTTTCGCAAATGAATTGGGAAAATATAAAAAAGGCGGTTCCGCACTTTTACATGCAAAACCGCCTCTGATTATTTAACTATATTTGATTTAACTATATTCCGTTACGGATCCTACAGCATTGCTTCCAGATTTGCACGGATTGCTTTGATGAAGCTTTCGCTGGTTTCTACGGTTACGTTGTCCAGCTTGGTCATCAGCGCAAGGTCCTTGGTCATATGACCGCTCTCGATGGTATCGATGGTGGCTTTCTCCAGTTTTTTTGCAAAATCGCAAAGCTCAGGCAGGTTATCCAGCTCGCCTCTCTTGTTCAGCGCACCGGTCCATGCGAAAATAGTAGCTACTGAGTTGGTGGAAGTGGTTTCTCCCTTCAGATGCTTGTAATAATGTCTCTGAACGGTGCCGTGAGCTGCCTCATACTCATAATTGCCTTCCGGGGATACCAGTACGGAGGTCATCATGGCAAGAGAACCGTAAGCGGTAGCGATCATATCGCTCATCACATCGCCGTCATAGTTCTTGCATGCCCAGATATAACCGCCTTCAGAACGGATGACACGGGCTACAGCGTCATCGATCAGGGTATAAAAATATTCAATACCTGCTGCGTCAAATCTATCCTTATATTCCGCATCGAAGATTTCCTGGAAAATATCCTTGAAATTGTGGTCATATTTTTTTGAAATGGTATCTTTTGTTGCAAACCAGAGATCCTGTTTTGTATCCAGAGCGAAATTGAAGCAGCTTCTTGCAAAGCTTTCGATGGATTTGTCAATATTATGCATGCCCTGAATGATACCGGGACCGTCAAATTCATGTATGGTCTCTCTTGATTCGTTGCCGTCTTTATCAGTAAATACCAGCTCTGCTTTTCCGGCTGTGGGTACCTTCATCTCCACTGCGCGGTAAACATCACCGTAAGCATGTCTGGCGATCGTAATCGGCTTTGTCCAGGTGGGAACGTAGGGCTCCAGTCCCTTTACAAGGATAGGCGCACGGAATACAGTTCCGTCCAGAATTGCACGGATCGTTCCGTTGGGGCTCTTCCACATCTGACTCAGATTGTATTCTTTTACACGGGCTGCGTTGGGAGTAATTGTTGCACACTTTACAGCAACACCGTATTTTTTCGTTGCATAGGCAGAATCAAAAGTAACCTGATCTTTTGTCTGCTCACGATATTCCAGTCCCAGATCGTAATACTCTGTCTTCAAGTCGATGAAGGGAATCAGCAGTTCATCCTTGATCATCTTCCACAGAATTCTTGTCATTTCGTCGCCGTCCATCTCCACCAGGGGAGTAATCATTTTGATTTTCTCCATATAAGACTCCTTTCAGAATACAGAACCGTTGGTTGCGGCAGCCCGTATCCTTTACATTTATTTCCTTATTCAAGACCCAATTATAGACCACATGCGATAAATTTGTCAATTCATATTCCGAAATGAGTCAGTTTTTCCAAAAACAAGGTTGGCTCTGAACAGATTTGCTCCATTTTCTCCGGCTCTTTTCTCTCAGTAAATTGTCGTCAATTCCGTTTTTTCATAATAATAGCCAAGAATTTCCGTATAATCATACCCTTCTTCCGCCATTCCTGCTGCTCCGTACTGGCTCATGCCGAAACCGTGTCCAAAGCCGCCTCCATGAAGCATCACCGTCTGCACTCCATTGTTTACTTCTATTTCATCCGTATAAAAAAAGGCACTGGGCAGAATGGAAAGCCCTGTTCTTGTACTGCCATCCTGAAGACGATATACATTTTCAGAAAATCCCAGCTCCCGGCGGACCGAACCGGCTCCCCGTATCAGTTCTGCTGTTCCATCTGTATAGGAAATGGCCAGTTCCGATACATAACCGCCGGTTCCACGGTCTGTCACGGCAATCTCTTTGATTTTCCGGTTCGAAATCTGTTTCAGCGGAATGCGGCAGGTCCATCGAAACCATGGCGAAGCCTGATCAAACACCTTTTTTTCTCCATCTTCTGCAGAGTTTTCATCTGGCAGTATCTGATAATTACTGATAAACGCCTGATTCATCTCTTCCAGATCCTGCAAAGCAGAACCGGTTTTCAGTACAGCAGCAGCTTTCAGATACTGCGTTTCCTCTCCGCTGAAAACTGCTCCGTCAGCCTGTATTCCCCATGAAGCAGAATAATAATGGGGCTTAACCGGTGCTTCATCCTGATACAGAACCTGCCCCTGCGTCTGCCGGCAGGCATTTACCGCCCCGGTATCTACCTCCCCTGACAAATAAACCTGATCGTCAGTTGTATCCACCAGATCCCATGAAATATCTCCTTTTTTTGCCGTAGCTGCTTCTTCATTATCCAGAACATACATGGCATAAGATCGTGCACAGACTGCCTGGGCTTTCAATGCCTCTTCCCCGAAATCATCCGGCATTTCGGAAGATACCACCCCCGGAAGATACGATTCCATCTCCACGATGTTGATCAGATAAAATGCACTCTGCCCCGGGCTGCGGTAAACCATCAGAGTACCCGGATAGATTGGATGCTCTCCCCCTTTTTTCAGGGAAAGAACACAGATTCCTTCCACTGCAGCTTCCCCATCACAATCCGGATCTGAAAAAACTTCTGCCGAAGCATCACAAAGCGATACACTGCAGCTTTCAATTCCCTTTCCAGAAAAATAGTCATCCATATCCAGCTTCTTTCCACCCTCAAAGGTATCTGTTCCCGCATTGGAAACTACTGAAAACCTGTTCAGGGACGAAATCTGCAGCGATTGATGAATTTTTCCTCCATCAGCATTTGTAATCAATACACGTATTTCCGGTTCCTCTCCTGTCAGCTGCCTCACTGCAGATAAGATGTTTTTCTCACCGGATCTTTCCTCCATGCCTGCATATTCTTCATAATCCGCATATCCTTTTTCTTCCGTCTGTGTATCGCTCTGCTGAATCTCCATACAGCAGTAATCATCATCAGATAATGTCTGACGTTTCTGCAGGTAATTCACACCCGTTTTTATCATCAGCATCAGAAAAACCACAAAACATACCTGCGTTCCAAATGAAAGTGTAAAATAAAATCTTCTTTTTTTCATCTGACCTCACGACAATCCCTGTTCTCCTTCTATATTATCATCTCATGATGTTTCTCATGCCTCATTCGTGAAAAAACTGACCAATCCGGTTATACCTGATTTCTATAAAAGAAAAAAAGAACAGGTATACATCTGCATACCTGTTCTCTTTTATCCATATTGTATCGAAAACGATACGTTACACAATGGATATCACCCGAAATGCCGCATCCTGCACTTTGACTCCTAGCTAGCGCCAGGTGGGCAACCGCACTAAGACTTCTGCCATCCACTCAAAGGAGGCCCGACATCCATCTTAAAATATAGGAATCCCGTTTAAAGTAATGTAGGTTCAAAATAGCAGGACTGTTTCGAACATTTCAGGCTTCGCTCTCATTTGTTGTGATTAGTATATAACAATTTCAGAAAATTATCAAGACAAAATTTTGGCAAACCGGCGGTAATGTCTGGAAATGATTGCTGTGCACATCCAAATCCGCAAACATATTTTTAGAATATATGTTCTTTTTCTGTTGACAGATGCTTCCCTACAGGTTATACTATGTGCAGAACAAATATTCGATTGCGTGGTGATAGTTATGACACTGGAAGAAAAACTGACGATTCTTTCAGATGCGGCAAAGTATGATGCAGCCTGCACCAGCAGCGGTGTAAACCGGGGAGGTGAATCCGGAAAGCTTGGCAATACCCGTGCCTGCGGTATATGCCACAGTTTTGCTGCTGACGGGCGATGCATTTCCCTTTTGAAGATTCTATATACCAATGAGTGCGTATTTGACTGCAGGTACTGCATCAATCGTGCTTCCAATGATATTCCCCGGGCTTCCTTCACGCCGGAAGAGATTGCCCGGCTGACGATAGAGTTTTACCGGCGAAATTATATCGAAGGGCTTTTTCTCAGCTCCGGCGTTCTGAAAAGTCCGACTTATACCATGGAACAGATTTATCAGGCAATCTGGCTGATCCGGAATCAGTATCATTTTAACGGCTATATTCATGTGAAGATTATTCCAGGCACACCTCAGGATTTGATTACACAGCTTGGCTATCTGGTTGACCGGGTCAGCGTCAATATGGAACTGCCCACCGACAGCAGCCTGAAAAAGCTTTGTCCTCATAAGTCTGCTTCTTCCATTCTGAAGCCCATGCGTTCGATCCAGGA
>JAQYDI010000002.1 GCA_028724245.1 Lachnospiraceae bacterium | reverse complement strand
GTATATGATTGAAAATAAGCGATAAACAGATCCGCATCCGTTTTTTGCCGTATTCTGTTTCTTGCCTCTTCGATCTGAGCCGTTACACCGCCTGCTTCCTGATGCGGCGCCGCAAATTCGCCGGAACCGCCGCCGCTGCAGAATATGCATCCGCCGTATCCCGCCGTTCCGTCCCGATTGGGACAGGTCATGCCGCCGTCCAGCGCCAGTTTATAGGTCTTCCGGCCGAATCTCTGACGCAGATAATGATTTAATGTATAGTAACGCTCTCCGCCAAAGAGATCTTTATTTACTGCTTTTTCTGTATCCATACCATTCTCTTCACTCATGCCCTCTTCCTTATTCATGCCTTTTTCTCTATTCATTCCCTTTTTCCTGCCTCCTGCCTTGAAAAGTATACTCTCTTGTACTATAATAAATTCCACGTAAATTTCAAGTCTCCGGCACAGAATAGGAGGTTTTATGCACAAATATTTAAGAGCAATCGGCTTTTCTGATTATATCCGCCATAAAGACATTCAGAAGCTGCTGAATGAGGTTTATGAAAAGCCTGACAATATTGAAGTATCCGATCTGCTGGACTCAACATTTATCACTATGGAAAAGAATTTCGGACCGGATATGGGAATCGGTATTTTCGGTGAATACGATGAAACAGACCGGTTTCAGATTGAATATTATTATCCCTACTTTAACAGCAAAACCGTTTCTTCCCATGCACTCTGCAGTATTTCCAGTCATTCAGACAAATACGCATTTTCCGTAATGTGCGAAGAGTACCGTTTCGGTATTTCCCTGATTTTCTATCTGCAGAATACAAATGGTTATCTGGACTGCGTCAGTGACCATATTCCCCTGAACAGAAAGCTTCCGATCCGGCTGAGCGCCATGTCCGGCAATGGCCGCATCCTGCTGCCCATCCGGAAAACGGCCAACGACCGCAGGCAGTCCCTTGTTATGTCAAAAAAACGCGTCAACCTCATCGAATCGGCCCGCAGCGGTGATGAATCCGCCATGGAATCGCTGACCATGTACGATATTGACCAGTACAATCAGGCTGCCATGCGCATTCAACATGAAGATCTGTACTCTATTGTTGACACCTGCTTCATGCCCACCGGCATGGAATGTGACCAGTATTCCATACTCGGCGACATTCTCGAAGTTGAGGAGATCAGCAACACCTCCACCGGTGAAAGCCTCTGGCATTTTCTGATTGAATGCAATGACGTACATTTCAGCCTGATCATCAATAAAAAAGATCTGCTGGGCGAACCCGCCGTCGGCAGACGCTTCAAAGGCGATATATGGCTCCAGGGATATGTGGAATTTCCTGAAAAGTAAAGATGGAGGCTGCCACATAACTGATCAGACAGTTAGTGCGACAGCCTCATTTCCTGCATTTTCTCTTTTAGCAATAATGTGAGCGAAGCCTTCAGACCTCTTTAAAACAAAATGATTTAAGCATTACTTTGACTTCGCATTCCACATATTGCTTTTTGATATGACGAAATTAATTATGTTTGTAGTAAGACCGATTGCAAAAACAATACATGCACACCATATCTCTATCCCTTTTAATTTTATTATCTGGTATAAGAGATTGTCCTCATAAACAGCATTCTGTAAACATAGCATCAGTATTCCCCCAATTATCAAAATGTTTACGCATGAAAATATCTCTTCAGGCAATAACGATGTTCCATTCTGATTCCACTTCTCATATTGTTCGACCATTAATTGATATTCCTGAAGAAGCAATACTGCATTGGATTGAATGATTTCTTCAATGCCTGCTACAACCTGATCATACCTGTCACAAGATTAGTTGACACATTTTCCTATTGCAGCCATGCTTTCCTATTGTTATAATCAGTATATGGGTGCTGCCATACAACGGTAGGCGGTTAGTCCTTCAACAGAGGGACTGTGACCCTCTGATTACATAGAACCCTGTACGGGAATCCATTGGAAAGGAGGGCTAAGCCAATGAGTATTGTAGATTTTATTGCGGTAGTGAGTTTCGGCTTAACTTGCTTTAGTATCGGATACACATTCGGTAAGGATAATCGTGAACTAGGTAATGGGCTTCTAAGGAGCTAACGCTCCTATTTAAGAAGTTTGATATTTAAGTTTCCACCTGAAAACTCAGGCAATCCTTATTCTTACGGGCGTGTCCACTTCGCCCCTACTGTATAGGATACTCATATCCACAACGCTGCTTTTACGCATGATGTTCAATGCACCATTTATATCTGCATTAAAAGTTTTTCCACCTGCTGTTCTGTAAAGTCCACGATGCACCCTGTTGCCACTGAAATGATATTCTTTTGGATCGTCACAATTGTAGACAGGCAATATATCCTTGTCCCAAAAGCTTGCTTTTGACGTATAAGATTCTTCCTGCTTTACAAATGTGATACCATTCAGTTCGCAGAGATATTCCAGTTTGGCGCGCAGCTTACCATAAGGAATATTTACAAAATTCTGATTATTCTGCTTCCCGATATGAGAACCTCTCTGGAAAGTTTCATTGTACCCCACAACCAGGGTGCCTATATCATTGGCAACACAATAAGCGATCACTTTGCGGGCAGCCTTATTCATGTAGTCGTTCACTTTATTGTTACGGTCACGGGCAATCGTTTTTTGCCTGTTCGTAGTCTTATTACCAAAGCCCTGTTTATCTTTAATGGACTGCAGCCGTGCATTTTGCTTATTAAACCACTGGTTGATCGATTTCAGTCTTTTCCCATCAATGATGAATGACCTGCCTTTATTTGATACAGCAGTTACCAGGTTATTGATCCCAAAGTCAAGAGCCAGTGCGTTTGTTCTATTAAGGTTTCTTTGAATACATTCCGCTTCATAGATATACTGGATCTCAAAGAACCTGGCTTTCGCCCTGGGGATGATACGTATTTCCCTGACTTTTTTATCAAGCAGTATCGGGGGGATGGTGATCTCAACAGATCTATGCGTTTTT
>JAQYDI010000001.1 GCA_028724245.1 Lachnospiraceae bacterium | reverse complement strand
TCTCTGGCTGAAGACGATTGTTTATCCATGGTACCGCTGGAAGTGATGACGGCTACCACACCGCCAGGGCGGACCTGATCCAGTGATTTTGCAATAAAATAATCATGAATCAGAAACTTGTAACGGTCATAACTGCGATCCGCTATCTGATAGGCTCCAAAAGGGACATTACCGATGACTACGTCGAAAAAATCATCGGGAAAATGTGTGTGCTCAAAACCGTCTATGGTAATGTCTGCTTTGGGATACAGCTGTTTTGCAATCTGGCCGGTAAGGGAATCCAGTTCCACGCCATATAGATGGCTGTCCCGCATGGTTTCCGGAAGGCATCCGAAAAAGTTCCCAATTCCGCAGGATGGTTCCAGAATGTTGCCGGAAGTAAAGCCCATATTTTCCAGTATTTCATACATTGCACGGATGACTACCGGGCTGGTGTAATGGGCATTAAGAGTTGAAGAACGTGCGGCTTCATATTCCGGCGGGGAGAGCAGCTCTTTCAGCTGCGTATATTCATCAGCCCAGCTCTTATTGTTCTCATCAAAGGCCATGGGAAGGCCGCCCCAGCCAACATAGTGGGACAGGATTTCCTGTTCTTCTGGTGTTGCAGAACGGTCTTCAAAGTGCAGTGCCTGGAGCAGTTTGATGGCTTCTATGTTGGCCTGAAATTTGGCTTTTGGTCCGCCGGCTCCCAGGTTTCCACTTGTAATCCGGAAATTGACCGGTTCCTTAGAGGGAATAACCGGGGATGGATCGGTATTTTTGAAGGCTGTTTCGGGTTCTGCAGGAAGGAATGATTCTTGTGTAAACTCTGATGTGAAAAGAAGCTGCTCTTCCACAAGGCTGTGGACATCCTGCAAATTTTCTATTCGTGTAATCGGGAAACCGACTGCCTGCAGGAAGGTCAGGTCGATCAGAGAAACTTTTTGTGTTTCAAAATCAACGGAATCTATACGGAACATCCGTCCGTCAATGGAAAGCTCTGCACCAATTGGTATGTAATCTTCGGAAGGAAGTTCCTGGGCGGGCAATTCTCCCTGATTGGATGCCGGTTCTGTCGGTTCCTTTGCAGATTCGTTTGGCGCAACAGGTTCCATGGGATTTTCCGGCTGTTCAGGGAACAGGGTAAAGTCCCCATTCTGAAATTCTTCAATATCCTGCAGATATCGTTGATCTTTTGGGAGAGTATGATAATCTTCCGGAAGCTGATTGACTGCATTCTGCATGAAATCAACCAGTTCTGCAATAAATTCCGGATGAAGCAGTGCTTCCATTATTTTTACGGCATCCTGTTGATAGCGCTCCTGATCAATAAAATTCCCTTCCAGCTGGATCGGCATCTGGAGCTGAATGTCTTTTGGCATATCAGCACGAAAATGAGTAATTTCCCTGGCGAGATATTCTATTTCAAAGGCAGGTTGATACGCTTTTTCTTCCTGTGTCAGAAAATGATCCGTCTGGATCAGTGACTCGATCAGTCGGGATGCTTTTGTCCAATTGAGTGTAACCGTGTCAGTAGTGCCGTCTGGAGATTCCAGTGCGTATTTTAACCCGCGGCTGCTGTATTCAAAGGAAAGAAAGTCATTTCCCTGAGTTGCAGGATAAGTTCCACCCATAATGCCGTATGAATTCTGCAGATAATTGGAACGGATTTTTGACTCGGTATGCTGCAGGAAGCAGGAATAAATACCGAGTTTCGTATCACGGCTTCGATTGCAGAGGTGATCCTGTATCTGGTTAAACGGAATATACCGCTGATGCGATGGCATCAGAAAATCATCGGAAGTATGGTAGATCCTGTTTGCGAAACTCAGCCGTTCCAGACGGTCAAGCAGCTCCGGAATTTTGTGATAATGAAAGCGGAGAATACTGTGATCCAGTTGGTAATCCTGATAAAATTGCTGCAGTATCCCAATCTGGCGTTGCAATTCATCTGGATTTTTGAGCTTTTCTGCGAGACGCGCGGTAGCTTCCGGATATCCTCCGGAAATTTCTTCCCGGTCGAAATAAACGAAAGAGAAGTTTTCGTAATCAAAATCGTGGTAAAGATACAACATGGATAGAGCAATTTCTTCCCGCTCAAGATCCATGGCATTGTCTATGATACTCTGAGAAACATAATGTCCGCTATCTAGAAGTTCCTGAATCCGGTGTTCGGCATCTTCCCAGGAGACATATGCTTTTTCCCCGGCGGAGTATAGATCATCTCCCAGTGCAAGCTGAATACCGTTATGGTTAAAACCAGCAACGTAATCAGTGCCTTCCAGACGGATACCGGTTGTACTTTCACCATATTCTTTGGCTAATAAAACAGCCCGTTTGGGAGCGGGAATATCTTCCAGATAGAGAGCGACAATCCGAAGCAGGCTTTTTTTATGGTTGCTGCCCCTGGTGAGCAAATCATCCAGAACTTCAATTGGAACTGATTCTGTCAGCATACCGGGCGTTTTTTCAGCACCAAGATCCTGCATCTGTTCATCAGCAGAAGGAAACTGCGGCAAAATAAAAGCAGCGGAAGATGTGACATCCTCCGCTGCCGGTTCTTTTTCGGTTTTGCGTGTATCAGACTCGGTTAATTGTAAACCAGTTCGGTCAGCACGATTTCCTCTGCCATCTGATGCAGAGAGTTCATGTGTGCTGTCCAGCTCAGTGGGTTCGTTGCCTTGTCGGGAGCTGGATTTGATTGAAGCAGCTGGTTCGT